>NZ_JBEOXF010000014.1:0-141723 GCF_040296405.1 Streptomyces sp. NPDC002133
CCTCCCCGCCGGGCCCCGGGCCCCGGCGCCCCCCCCCCCCCCCCGGCCCCCCCCCCGGGGGGGGGGGCCCCCCCCCCCCGGGGGGGCCCCGCCGCCCTCGGCGTGCCGGTGACACCGCTCACCTACGGGGCACGGGATCCCCGCTCTCCGTATCGACGACCGTCCGGTCACCCAGCGGCGTGTCCAGCGTCACCTTCTCCGTCAGCTCCTTGGCGATCATGATGCAGACCCGCTCCGGGTCGCGCCGCGACTCGATGATCTTCACCTTCACCTGGGTGCCGCTCTCCTCCGCCTCGGCGGAGTAGTCGCTGCACACCCCGCCCCAGAAGCGCAGGGCCAGCGTCCGCCCGTCCTTCTCGACGGTGTACGACTCCACGCTCCGTACGGAGGTCTCCGGCAGGCGCGTCGGGTCGGGCGACGGCAGTTGCTCCTTCGGCGGCACCGAATGCGCCGGCCTCAGATGCTCGGGAGCCACCGCGGGGTGCGTGATGGTGAACGGCGGCGCGTCGCCCTCCGGGTCCACCTGGAACAGCCAGGACGGTACGAGCGCGGGCCGGCCGTCCTCGGAGTGGACCGCGAGCCCGAAGACCGCCTTGTTGATCGTCACCGGCCGCGGCGTGCCGGGCTGCGGCGTACCGGGCGCCGGTTCGCACGGCGCGGCCGGCTTGTCCGCCGGTACGGGAGTCGCACAGCCGCCGATGCCGATCGGGCCGCCGTCCCCTGCGGCCTTGTTCAGCTGCTTCAGCGCTTCGTCCGCGCCGATCACCGGGTACTCCGGGCCCTTCGCGGGCTTCGCCAACTGCCCACTGCCGCCCACCACCTGGCCGTCGCTGCCTACCTGGATCCCCGTCGACCAGCCGAACGTCGGCAGGCCGCCCACCAGAGGATCGGCGTTCACCACACGGATCGCACCCATCGTCTGGGCCGCGTTCAGCCGCGCGTCGCTCTGGCCGACGGCCGCCAGTACGGGAGCGGCCGCCTTCTTCGCCGCCCCCTCGCTCACCGGTGGGACGGCCGAGTCGCCGCCGGTGCCGGAGTCGGGGGCGACGCCCCCGCCCGGACAGGGCCTGACCTTGGTGCAGTCGTCGCCCTTGGGCGTGGGGCCGAACCTGGCGAACGACCAGGTGCCCGGGGCCTGCCGGTTCACCTGGAGCATCGGTCCGCCCGAGTCCTTCTCCGCGCCGATCTTCCAGACGTCGCCCACCGCACGCGGGGTACCCGCCACTCCGAGGGCCGCGGCCAGACGGGTGACCTCGGCCGCGCCGACCGTCCCGCTCGCGCGGTACACCGGAGCGGAGCCGGGACCGTCCGGAAGCTCGCCGTCGAACCGGTACTGCGGACCGTTCGGATCAGGCTCACCAGGGGCGATCCCGAAGGGCGGCCCGCTCTCCGAGTGGCCGTCCAGGGCGAGCGGCGGAGGCGTCGTCCGGCCGGCGCCCGGCGATGCCGCACCGCCGTCGGATGCCGTGGTGGCCCAGTACGCGCCGCCACCTCCGGCGAGGAGAACCGCCGTGGCCACCGAGGCGACAGCCAGCGGGGATCGCCGCCGGCGCGGGCCGTCGGCGGTCGTGGGGGGCCGCTCCGTGCTGTTCACCGCATCGCTCCTTCGGACCCGTGAGGGGGGACACCCCTGTGACGGGACGGGGGAGCGTGCGGTTCCCGCCTGCGGCGTCAGTCGCCGTACGGGGACATGGCACCCACCAGCCGGGCGGACGCGGGGGACACGACCACGCCGTGGATCAGTGAGGGCGGCACCGGCGCGCCCGCCGCGACCGGCGGGACCGCCCAGTGCGGGGCCATCCGTGCGCTCCTGCCACGCAGGTCGGCGAGGCTGATCTCGATGTCCCGCAGGTCACGCGGGGTGCTGTGCTGAGGCATAGGGGCACCGTACGCAGGGTTACGTGGCGGAAAAAGACCTACTATCGGGTAGTTTCCGCACTTCAGCGGAGCTCGCGCAAACCGGTAGCGTTAACTGTCCGTTCCGCCCTCCCTCCCTGGAGCACCTCGCCGTGCGAATCGCAGTCACCGGCTCCATCGCAACCGACCACCTCATGACCTTCCCCGGTCGCTTCGCCGACCAGCTGGTCGCGGACCAGCTGCACACGGTCTCCCTCTCCTTCCTGGTCGACAACCTCGATGTGCGCAGGGGAGGCGTCGGCGCCAACATCTGTTTCGGCATGGGCCAGCTCGGCACCCGCCCGATCCTGGTGGGAGCGGCCGGTTCCGACTTCGACGAGTACCGCGCATGGCTCGACCGGCACGGCGTCGACACGGCGTCCGTACGCATCTCCGAGGTGCTGCACACCGCGCGCTTCGTCTGCACGACGGACGCGGACCACAACCAGATCGGCTCCTTCTACACCGGTGCGATGAGCGAGGCCCGGCAGATCGAGCTGAAGTCGGTGGCGGACCGCGTGGGCGGGCTCGACCTGGTGCTGATCGGCGCCGACGACCCGGAGGCGATGCTGCGGCACACCGAGGAGTGCCGCTCGCGGGGAATCCCGTTCGCGGCGGACTTCTCGCAGCAGATCGCGCGGATGAACGGTGACGAGATCCGGATACTGCTGGACGGCGCGACGTACCTCTTCTCCAACGAGTACGAGAAGGGCCTCATCGAGTCCAAGACGGGCTGGACCGACGAGGAGATCCTTGCCCGCGTGGGCCACCGGGTCACCACGCTCGGCTCGCGCGGTGTGCGCATCGAGCAGGCGGGCGGGGAGAGCATCGAGGTCGGCTGCCCCGAGGAGGACTCCAAGGTCGACCCGACGGGTGTCGGTGACGCCTTCCGCGCGGGCTTCCTCTCGGGCCTGTCGTGGGGCGTGGGCCTGGAGCGTGCCGCGCAGGTCGGCTGCATGCTCGCCACCCTGGTCATCGAGACCCTGGGCACCCAGGAGTACACCCTCCGCCGCGCCCACTTCATGGACCGCTTCACCAAGGCCTACGGCCACGACGCCGCCGCCGAGGTCCAGGCGCACCTGTCCTAGACCTGCCCACCCTCACATGCCGGCGGGGCTCCGATCGGAGCCCCGCCGACATGTGAGGCCGCGGCGCCCACGGTCAGGACGTGCGCCGCACCACGTACGCCGCGCCCCGCTCCGCCGCCCGCTCACCCACGTACTCCTGCCCCCGCATCTCGCACCACGCGGGAATGTCGAGCCGTGCCGCCTCGTCGTCGGACAGGACGGTGACCTTGCCGCCCACCGGCACGTCCCCGATGACCTTCGCGAGCTCGATGACGGGAATCGGGCAGCGCTTGCCCAGCGCGTCCACGACCAGTGCGGTCTCCCCGGCGGCCGGCGCGGGGGACACCGGAGCGTCGAGCCGGCCGCGGACGTCCGCCACGACCCCCGGCAGGACCTCCAGGAAGCGGTCCACGTCCTCCTCCGCCGTCCCCACCGGCAGGGACACCCGCACATTGCCCTCGCTCAGGACCCCCATCGCCCGCAGCACATGGCTCGGGGTCAGCGTCGAGCTCGTGCACGACGAACCCGACGAAACGGAGAACCCGGCCCGGTCCAGCTCGTGCAGCACGGTCTCTCCGTCGACATAGAGACAGGAGAAGGTCACGAGATGGGGGAGCCGGCGCACCGGATCGCCCACCACCTCGACGTCCGGGACGAGCTCCGGGACCCGCGCGCGGATCCGGTCGACCAGGGACCTGAGGCGCTCCGACTCGGCCGCCGCCTCGTCCCGTACCGCCCGCAGCGACGCCACGGCCGCCACGATCGCGGGGATGTTCTCGAAGCCGGGCGCGCGCCCCGACTCCCGCTCGTCCGCGGGGTCTTGGGGGGCGAACCGGACACCCTTGCGCACCGCGAGAAGCCCGACGCCGGCCGGACCGCCCCACTTGTGCGCGCTCCCTGTCAGCAGTGACCAGTCCCCGGCGGCCGGCCCCCACGCCAGTGACTGCGCCGCGTCGACGAGCAGCGGAACCCCCGCGGCCCGGCACACCGAGGCCACATCGGCGACCGGCTGTTCCGTACCCACCTCGTGGTTCGCGGACTGGAGACAGGCCAGCGCCGTGTCCTCCCGGAGCGCCGCGGCGTACGCATCCGGCGCCACCGCGCCCGTGCGCGCCACCGGCACCTCGGTCACGTCGAAGCCCTGGGCCGCGTGCAGCACCGCGGAGTGCTCCACCGCCGACACGACCACATGGCTCCCGACACGCCGGCGACCCGCCATCGCCCCCGCCACCCCCGCGTGAATGGCCCGGGTACCCGAAGAGGTGAAAACCAGCTCGTCCGGGCGGCACCCCACGGCCTCGGCGGCGGCCTCCCGCGCCGCGTCCAGGAGCAGTCGCGCCCGCCGCCCCTCGCGGTAGAGCCGGGCAGGGTCCGCCCACCCCTCGTCCAGGGCGGCCTGCAGGGCCTGCCGGGCGACCGGGTGCAGCGGAGCGGAGGATGCGGCATCGAAGTAGGGCACACGGCCACGCTAACGCGCACGGCCGAAGAGGGCGTCAGATGGCTGCCGGGGGGCGGTGGTCGACGCCTCTCTCCAGGTCCCGGAATGGGACAGTCCACCCCTTCGGGTCGTCGGACGGCGCGTTGGGCACCCTCCCCGCGCGACCCCAAATAGCGTCCAGTAGGGTTTGGTCCGCATAAACATCCAAACCCCTGCCCGCGTCAGGGCCGGCGACCGACCAGCGAGACGGCCGCAGCCGGCCGCGCGGGCGAGACTCTCGGGAAGGCGCTACGTGAGTCCCAACGGCTCCGACCGCTCGTCGCGGCGCCCGATGCGGCGGAAGCTGCCGCAGGTGCTGACTGCGGGCTTGATCGTGGCAACCGCCACTGCTTGCTCCCCCACTTGGGAGGACTTCCCCCGCCTTGGAATGCCTACCCCGGTCACGGAGGAGGCTCCGCGGATCCTCTCCCTCTGGCAGGGATCCTGGGCGGCCGCCCTCGCCGTGGGCGTCCTGGTGTGGGGACTGATCCTGTGGAGCGTGTTCTTCCACCGGCGCAGCCGCACCAAGGTCGAGGTTCCCCCGCAGACCCGGTACAACATGCCCATCGAGGCGCTGTACACCGTCGTTCCGCTCATCATCGTCTCGGTGCTCTTCTACTTCACCGCGCGTGACGAGTCGAAGATCCTCAGCCTCTCCGCCAAGCCGGCCCACACCATCAACGTGGTCGGCTACCAGTGGAGCTGGGGCTTCAACTACATCGAGGACGTGGACGGCAACGCCGGCACGGGCGATGCGAAGGCCGACAAGAACCTGAAGGCCATTCCGGACCAGTACACGAAGGACTTCCTCGGAGGTGCCGAGGGTGTGTACGACTACGGCATCCCCGGCACCCGGAACCCGCAGAACGGCAACCCCGGTCCGACCCTGTGGCTGCCGGAGGGCGAGAAGGTCCGCTTCGTGCTGACCTCCCGCGACGTCATCCACTCCTTCTGGGTCGTCCCCTTCCTGTTCAAGCAGGACGTCATCCCCGGGCACACCAACGTGTTCGAGGTGACGCCGAACATGGAGGGCACCTTCATGGGCAAGTGCGCCGAGCTCTGCGGTGTCGACCACTCCCGGATGCTCTTCAACGTCAAGGTCGTCTCCCCGGAGCGCTACCAGCAGCACCTGAAGGAGCTGGCCGAGAAGGGGCAGACCGGCTTCATCCCGTCGGGCATTGAGCAGTCGGACCCGGCCCGGAATGCGGAGAAGAACCAACTGTGAGCATCCTCAACGAATCCCAGGGTGCTGCCGCGGCTGACGACTCGTACGAGAACGAGCTCCCGCTCCGCCGCAGGCAGCCCGGCAATGTGGTGGTGAAGTGGCTGACCACCACCGACCACAAGACCATCGGCACGCTCTACCTGGTCACGTCGTTCGTCTTCTTCTGCATCGGCGGTGTCCTGGCGCTCTTCATGCGCGCCGAGCTGGCCCGTCCGGGTACGCAGCTCATGTCGAACGAGCAGTTCAACCAGGCGTTCACGATGCACGGCACGATCATGCTGCTGATGTTCGCGACGCCGCTGTTCGCCGGATTCGCGAACTGGATCATGCCGCTGCAGATCGGCGCGCCCGACGTGGCGTTCCCGCGGCTGAACATGTTCGCCTACTGGCTGTACCTCTTCGGCTCGATCATCGCGGTGGCCGGCTTCCTCACTCCGCAGGGTGCGGCCGACTTCGGCTGGTTCGCCTACTCCCCGCTGTCGGACGCGGTCCGCTCGCCGGGTGTCGGCGCCGACATGTGGATCATGGGTCTGGCCTTCTCCGGCTTCGGCACGATCCTCGGTTCGGTCAACTTCATCACCACGATCATCTGCATGCGCGCGCCCGGCATGACGATGTTCCGTATGCCGATCTTCACGTGGAACGTGCTGCTGACCGGTGTGCTGGTCCTGCTCGCCTTCCCGGTGCTGGCGGCGGCTCTGTTCGCCCTGGAGGCGGACCGCAAGTTCGGCGCCCACATCTTCGACTCCGCCAATGGCGGCGCGCTGCTGTGGCAACACCTCTTCTGGTTCTTCGGGCACCCAGAGGTGTACATCATCGCCCTGCCGTTCTTCGGAATCGTCTCGGAGGTCATCCCGGTCTTCAGCCGCAAGCCGATGTTCGGTTACATCGGCCTGGTGGCCGCGACCATCTCGATCGCCGGTCTGTCCGTGACCGTGTGGGCTCACCACATGTACGTCACAGGCGGAGTGTTGCTGCCGTTCTTCTCCTTCATGACCTTCCTCATCGCGGTACCGACCGGTGTGAAGTTCTTCAACTGGATCGGCACCATGTGGAAGGGCTCACTGTCCTTCGAGACCCCGATGCTCTGGACGATCGGCTTCCTGATCACCTTCCTCTTCGGTGGTCTGACCGGTGTCATCCTGGCCTCGCCCCCGATGGACTTCCACGTCTCCGACTCGTACTTCGTCGTCGCGCACTTCCACTACGTCGTCTTCGGCACCGTGGTCTTCGCGATGTTCGCCGGATTCCACTTCTGGTGGCCGAAGTTCACGGGCAAGATGCTGGACGAGCGGCTCGGCAAGATGACCTTCTGGACGCTGTTCATCGGCTTCCACGGCACGTTCCTCGTCCAGCACTGGCTGGGTGCCGAGGGCATGCCGCGCCGTTACGCGGACTATCTGGCCGCCGACGGCTTCACCGCGCTGAACACCGTCTCCACGATCAGCTCGTTCCTGCTCGGCCTGTCGGTCCTGCCGTTCCTCTACAACGTCTGGAAGACCGCCAAGTTCGGCAAGAAGGTCGAGGTCGACGACCCGTGGGGCTACGGCCGTTCGCTCGAATGGGCGACGTCCTGCCCGCCGCCGCGGCACAACTTCCTCACCCTGCCGCGGATCCGTTCCGAATCCCCGGCGTTCGACCTGCACCACCCCGAGATCGCTGCCCTGGAGCTCGAGCACGCCGGTCACGGCACCAGCGCCATCGCCGCTGACAAGGAGGCCGGCAAGTGAAGATCCAAGGCAGGATGTTCATCTGGCTGAGCGTCTTCGTCCTGGCCATGGCCATCCTCTATGGCGTGTGGTCGAAGGAGCCGGCCGGTACGACGGCACTGTTCCTGGCGTTCGGTCTCTGCATCATGGTCGGCTACTACCTGGCCTTCACGGCCAGGCGGGTCGACGCCATGGCGCAGGACAACAAGGAGGCCGATGTCGCGGACGAGGCCGGTGAGGTCGGCTTCTTCTCCCCGCACAGCTGGCAGCCGCTGTCGCTGGCCATCGGTGGTGCCCTCGCCTTCCTCTCGATCGCGATCGGCTGGTGGCTGCTCTACTTCTCGGCTCCGCTGGTCCTGATCGGCATCTGGGGCTGGGTCTTCGAGTACTACCGCGGCGAGAGCCAGAACCAGTAGCGAGCGCGCTGCTCCGCACTGCACAGGGGCCCGGGCACTCATCCGTTGGGGTGATGTCCGGGCCCCTCGTTTGCAGTCCTCCGGCGCGCCGCTGCCGGGTGTTCTTCATAGCGTGTGCTCATGAAAGACATACCGCGCAAGCGCGCCATAGCCAGCTGCACCGTGCTGGTCATGTCACTCGCGGCGGCGGCCGCGTGCGACAGCGGTTCCGAGCGCCACCCGCTCTCGGCGAGGCCGTACGACGCCGCCCGGCAGGTCGCCCTCAACGCCCCCACCGGAAGCGCCAAGGCCGACCCGGAGAAGGCCGTGGAGGTCAGGGCGAAGGGCAAGGACGGCCGAATAACGGATGTCACGGCCGTCGACGCCGCAGGCCGCTACCTCGCGGGCGAACTCGCCGCCGACGGCAGCAGATGGCGCTCCACGGGCCCTCTCGCCGCCGGTACGCGCTACACCGTCAAGATCGCCACGGAGGACAAGGACGGCGCCCCCGGCGCCCGTGTGCAGGCCTTCGAGACGGCCCCGGCCAAGAACACGCTGAAGATAGAGCTGGGTCCGAAGGCGGGCACCTACGGTGTCGGCCAGCCCATCACCGCCGAGTTCAGCGAGCCGGTGCGGACCCAGGACGCCAGGGCCGCCGTCGAGCGCGCGCTGACCGTCCGCTCCACCCCCGCGGTGTCCGGAGCCTGGCACTGGGTGGACGACAAGAAGGCGCACTACCGCCCCAAGGAGTACTGGCCCGCGGGCGCCACGGTCCAGGTGCGCAGCAACATGGAGGGCGTCAAGGTCGGCGACAAGCTCTACGGCGGCTCCACCACCCCCCTCAAGCTGTCCATAGGCGACCGCATAGAGGCGATAACGGATGCCAGCACGCACCAGATGACGGTCCTGCGCAACGGAGAAGTGATCAACACCATCCCGGTGACGACCGGCAAGCCGGGCTTCTCCACCCGGAACGGCGTCAAGGTCGTGCTCGGCAAGGAGTACTTCGTCCGGATGCGCGGAACCAGCATCGGCATACCCGAAGGCAGTTCCGAGTCCTACGACCTGCCCGTCTACTACGCGACCCGGGTCACCTGGAGTGGTGAATACGTCCACGCCGCGCCCTGGTCCGCCGGCTCCCAGGGCTGGGCCAACGTCAGCCACGGCTGCACCGGGATGTCCACCGGCAACGCGGCCTGGTTCTTCAACACCGTCCGTGAAGGCGACATCGTCAAGGTCGTCAACAGCCTCGGCAGCACCATGGATCCGTTCGGGAACGGCTTCGGCGACTGGAACCTGGACTGGGACGAGTGGCGGGACGGCAGCGCCCTGCTGGAAGGCGCCAGGGAGGGCGGCAGCCCCGCGGAGCTGGCACGGCTGCAGCCGCAGGTCTGAGGCGCCCGGGCCCGGTGTACGGGACGGCCGCGGGGGCGGTCGGCCCGGTGTGCACGTCGGCCGCGGGGGCGGCCCGCCTCAGTGGTTGGCGCCCAGCCTCGTACGCAGCAGCCCGGCCAGCGCGTCGGCGAACTCCACCGGCTCGACGGGAAGCGTCACGGCCGCCTCCGCACGGCTCCAGGTCGCCAGCCAGGCGTCCTGCGGGCGCCCCATGAGCACCAGCACGGGTGGGCAGTGGAAGATCTCGTCCTTGATCTGCCGGCAGACTCCCATGCCCCCCGCGGGCACCGCCTCGCCGTCCAGGACACAGGCGTCGACACCGCCCTTGTCCAGCTCCGAGAGGACCGCGGGCAGCGTGGCGCACTCGATGAACTCGACCGGGGGAACATCGGCGGCCGGGCGGCGGCCCGTGGCGAGCCGCACCTGTTCGCGGGTGCCGGCGTTGTCGCTGTACACCAGCACCGTGGCGGTCGACTGCATTGTTCCTCCGGTTCGTCAGCAAGAACTGCGGGGTGCACCGATGCGCCGGATGCTACCCCTCTCGACGCCGTGTCAGCACCGGTTGGGCACGGCAAGAAACAGCGTTTCGATGGGCCGTTCGGGCTGGACACGGGGTGCGGACACACCGAACGGCACCCCCGGGAGTGAGGGCTGGATAAGCGACCGACATAATGTCGGTCGTGGCGACAGCAACGACAGTAGAAACCGGGCACGCGCACCCGTCGGTCAATCGGCCGAACCTCACCAGCGTCGGAACCATCATCTGGCTGAGTTCCGAGCTGATGTTCTTCGCGGCCCTCTTCGCGATGTACTTCACCCTGCGATCGGTGATGGGTGCCGAGTACTGGACTGAGCAGGCTTCGAACCTGAACTTTCCCTTCTCGGCGACCAACACCACGATCCTGGTGCTCTCCTCCCTCACCTGCCAGCTCGGCGTGTTCGCCGCCGAGCGCGGTGACGTGAAGAAGCTGCGCACCTGGTTCGTGATCACGTTCGTGATGGGTGCAATCTTCATCGGCGGCCAGGTGTTCGAGTACACCGAGCTGGTCAAGCACGAGGGGCTCTCGCTCTCCTCGGACCCGTACGGCTCGGTCTTCTACCTCACCACCGGCTTCCACGGTCTGCACGTGACGGGCGGTCTCATCGCCTTCCTGCTGGTCCTCGGCAGGACGTACGCGGCCAAGAGGTTCACCCACGAGCAGGCAACCGCCGCCATCGTCGTGTCCTACTACTGGCACTTCGTCGATGTCGTCTGGATCGGCCTCTTCGCCACGATCTACATGATCAAGTAGCCGGGCTCGCTCCCGCACCCATTCCAGAAGCATCGACGCAGAAGATCCTGACACCGGGGTAATCCGTGAAAAAGCTCTCCGCACGACGACGCCATCCGCTGGCGGCAGTCGTCGTCCTACTCCTCGCGCTGGCGGCCACTGGGGGGCTGTACGCCGTGTTCGCGCCCGCGGACAAGGCGCAGGCCGATGAAACCGCCCAGTCCCTCGCCATCGAGGAGGGCAAGAAGCTCTACACCGTCGGCTGCGCCAGCTGCCACGGAACCGGCGGTCAGGGCACCTCTGACGGCCCGTCCCTGGTAGGCGTCGGTTCCGCCGCCGTGGACTTCCAGGTCGGCACCGGCCGTATGCCCGCGCAGCAGCCGGGCGCCCAGGTGCCGAAGAAGAAGGTCATCTACACGCAGGCAGATATCGACCTGCTCTCGGCGTACATCTCCTCCCTCGGAGCCGGCCCGATCACGCCGACCGCGAAGCAGTACAGCCCGGAAGGGGCCAACATCGCCAACGGCGGTGTGCTGTTCCGCAACAACTGTGCCCAGTGCCACAACTTCACCGGTGAGGGCGGCGCCCTGACCAACGGCAAGTACGCGCCGAACCTCGCGGGCTCGAGCCCGAAGCACATCTACGAGGCCATGCAGACCGGCCCGCAGAACATGCCCTCCTTCCCCGACACCACCATGCCGGAGCAGGAGAAGAGGGACATCATCGCGTACATCCAGACCGTGAACGGTGACGAGACCGCGAACCCCGGTGGTCTGAAGCTGGGTGGACTCGGCCCGGTCACCGAGGGTCTGTTCGCCTGGGTCTTCGGTCTGGGCATCATGGTCGCAGTCGCCACCTGGCTCGCTGCCCGCACCGCTAAGGCGAAGAAGTCATGAGCAGCCAAGACATTCCAGAAGAGTCCCTGCCCGCTGAGCAGGAGCGCGCGCGCACGAAGGTGGCGGTCGCAGAAGATCCGTTCGCCGACCCGGGCATGCCGCCGCACGAGCCGCGCATCCAGGACATCGACGAGCGGGCCGCGAGGCGGTCCGAGAACACGGTCGCCTTCCTGTTCACGCTGTCGATGCTCGCGACGATCGGCTTCATCGCGTCGTTCGTGATCTTCCCGGTCGACAAGATCGTCTACATCTGGCCGCTCGGTCACATCAGCGCACTGAACTTCGCGCTCGGCATGACGCTCGGCATCGCGCTGTTCTGCATCGGCGCGGGCGCGGTCCACTGGGCCCGCACCCTGATGTCCGACGTGGAGGTCTCGGACGAACGGCACCCGATGTCCGCCGAGCCCGAGGTCAGGGCCAAGGTCAGGGCCGACTGGGCGGGCGGTGTCCAGGAGTCCGCCTTCGGCCGGCGCAAGCTGATCCGCAACACGATGTTCGGTGCGCTGGCCCTGGTGCCGCTCTCCGGTGTGGTGCTGCTGCGCGACCTGGGCCCGCTGCCCGAGGACAAGCTGCGCAAGACGCTGTGGGCCAAGGGCAAGCAGCTCATCAACATGAACACGAACGAGCCGCTCCGCCCCGAGGACGTGCCTGTCGGTTCGCTGACCTTCGCCATGCCGGAGGGTCTGAACGAGCACGACCACGGCTTCCAGGTGGAGATCGCCAAGGCCGCCCTGATGATCGTCCGGATCCAGCCGGACGAGATCAAGGACAAGCGCGAGCTCGAGTGGTCGCACGACGGCATCGTGGCGTACTCGAAGATCTGCACCCACGTCGGTTGCCCGATCTCCCTGTACGAGCAGCAGACGCACCACGTGCTCTGCCCGTGCCACCAGTCCACCTTCGACCTCTCCGACGGTGCCCGTGTCATCTTCGGCCCGGCCGGACATCCTCTTCCGCAGTTGCGGATCGGTGTGAATGACGAGGGCTACCTCGAGGCGCTCGGCGACTTCGAAGAGCCCGTCGGCCCTGCCTTCTGGGAGCGCGGATGAGTACTTCAGCAGTGAACGAACCCAAGGGCGGCAAGGCGCCCGCCGGCGAGCGGGTCGCCGACTGGGCTGACAACCGGCTCGGGATCTACACCCTGGCCAAGTCCAATCTGCGCAAGATCTTCCCGGACCACCCGTCCTTCATGCTGGGTGAGATCGCGCTCTACAGCTTCATCATCATCATCCTCACGGGTGTGTACCTGACGCTGTTCTTCCACCCGTCGATGAACGAGGTGGAGTACCACGGCTCGTATGTGCCGATGCAGGGCGTCCTGATGTCGGAGGCGTACGCCTCGACGCTGGAAATCAGCTTCGACGTGCGTGGTGGTCTGCTCATCCGGCAGATCCACCACTGGGCCGCTCTGATCTTCCTCGCGGCGATGTTCGTGCACATGATGCGCGTCTTCTTCACGGGCGCCTTCCGCAAGCCGCGTGAGATCAACTGGCTGTTCGGCTTCCTGCTGTTCGTCCTCGGCATGTTCACCGGTTTCACCGGCTACTCGCTCCCGGACGACCTGCTCTCCGGCACCGGTGTCCGCTTCACGCAGGGCGCGATCCTGTCGATGCCGGTCGTCGGCACGTACATCTCGTTCTTCCTGTTCGGCGGTGAGTTCCCCGGCGGCGACTTCGTCGCCCGGTTCTACTCGATCCACATCCTGCTGCTGCCGGGCATCATGCTCGGCCTGCTGGTGGGCCACCTGATCCTGATCGTCGTCCACAAGCACACGCATTACGCGGGCCCCGGAAAGACCAACAAGAACGTCGTCGGCATGCCGTTCTTCCCGGTCTACACGGCCAAGGCCGGAGGCTTCTTCTTCCTGGTCTTCGGTGTCATCGCGATCATCGCGGCGGTCGCCCAGGTCAACCCGATCTGGGCCATCGGGCCCTACCGCCCGGACCAGGTGTCCACCGGCGCCCAGCCCGACTGGTACATGGGCTTCGCCGAGGGTCTGATCCGCTTCATGCCGGGCTGGGAGATCAACCTCTGGGGTCACACGCTGGTCCTGGGCGTGTTCATCCCGCTGGTGCTCTTCGGTGTGCTGCTGGTGCTCTTCGCGCTCTACCCGTTCTTCGAGTCCTGGCTCACCGGAGACAAGCGCGAGCACCACATCGCGGAACGGCCGCGCAACTCGCCGAGCCGCACCGCGTTCGGCGTGGCCTGGATCACCATGTACATGGTCATGCTGATCGGTGGTGGAAACGACCTCTGGGCGACCCACTTCAACCTGTCGATCAACGCGATCACCTGGTTCGTCCGGATCTTCTTCATCGTCGGACCGGTCGTCGCGTTCATCGTGACGAAGCGGATCTGCCTGGGTCTGCAGCGGCGCGACAAGGACAAGGTGCTGCACGGACGTGAGTCCGGCATCATCAAGCGACTGCCGCACGGTGAGTTCGTCGAGATCCACGAGCCGCTCAGCCCGGGCGACCGTTACACGCTCACGGCCCACGAGCAGTACAAGCCGGCCGAGATCGGTCCGACGGTCGACGAGAACGGCGTCGAGCGCAAGGTCAAGAGCGCCGAGAAGCTCCGGGCGAGGCTCAGCAAGAGCTACTTCGGCGAGGAGAACCAGATCCCCAAGCCGAGCGCCGAGGAGCACCGGGAGATCACCAGCGGCCACGGCCACCACTGATCCCCACCCACTGATCACAGCGATCGCCACGGCTGGGGGTACCTCCCAGCGCCAGCAAGGGGGAGAGCCCCGTCCATTCGTCGGACGGGGCTCTTTGCCGTCCCCCTGGATGGATAGGGTGGTGGCATTCCCGTACGAACGGACCCAGGAGCGACCATGAGCGCTGTGACCCCCGCTGGTGGGGGTACCCCCGGCGGAGCGAGGGGGAGCACTACCGCGGCGGGCCTCTCCTGGCCCTCCGTCCTCGACTCGTTGCTGTACGGGCGCGACCAGAGCGCCGACGCCACCGCGTGGGCCATGGACCGGATCCTGCGGGGCGAGGCGACCGACGCGCAGATCGCCGGGTTCGCCGTCGCGCTGCGGGCCAAGGGCGAGACCGTCGAGGAGATCACCGGGCTCGTACGGACGATGTACGACCACGCGCGGACGATCGAGGTCCCCGGGCCGAGCGTCGACATCGTGGGCACGGGCGGCGACGGCGCCAAGACCGTCAACATCTCGACGATGTCCGCGATCGTCGTCGCCGGCGCCGGCGCGAAGGTCGTCAAGCACGGCAACCGGGCCGCATCCAGCGCGAGCGGCGCGTCGGACGTGCTGGAGAAGCTCGGCGTCAATCTGGAGCTGACGCCGGAGCGGGTCGCGGAGGTCGCCGAGGAAGCGGGGATCACCTTCTGCTTCGCCGTGAAGTTCCATCCGGCGCTGCGGCACGTGGCGGCGGCACGCAAGGAGCTCGGCATCCGTACGACGTTCAACTTCCTGGGGCCGCTGACCAACCCCGCCCGGGTGAGGGCCCAGGCCACGGGTGTCGCCGATGCGCGAATGGCTCCGATCATGGCCGGAGTGCTGGCCGAGCGGGGCTCCAGCGCGCTGGTCTTCCGAGGCGACGACGGCCTCGACGAGCTCACGACGACGGCGACCTCCCGGGTGTGGGTGGTCCGGGACGGCGCGGTGCGCGAGGAGACCTTCGACCCCCGGGACGTGGGCATCGAGATCGTCCCCGTCGAGGCGCTGCGCGGCGCGGACGCCTCCTACAACGCGGATGTCGCACGCCGGCTGCTGGCGGGCGAGAGCGGCCCGGTGCGGGACGCGGTCCTGCTGAACTCGGCGGCCGCGCTCGCCGCCCTGGAGCCGGGTGAGGGCACCCTGGTGGAGCAACTGCGGGCCGGGATGGCGAAGGCCGCGGAGTCCATCGACTCCGGCGCGGCGAAGCGGTCGCTGGACCGGTGGGTGACGGCCAGCAACCGCTGACCCCGGCCCCGCATCCGCGGGATGTGACGCGAGGCGCAGTCCACAGTGCGGACTGCGCCTTGCGCGTTCCCCGGCGTGTGGCAGGATTCCTTTTCAAGGTCATGAGTGACAGCGATTACGGCCCCGGCCCGCTGTCCGGCAACCCTCCGTCCGTGGCGGGGTGCCCCGGGTGAAGACCAGGCCGTGGGCAGCGAGGTCCGCGGCAAGCGCGGACCCCTTGCCATCCCTGGGGTCCTGGTCCTCGAGGGAGCAGTCTCGTGAGCAAGCGAATGCGCTAGGGCCTCTCGGCCCCCTTCTCCACACCTCCGTACGAGCCGAAGTCGCCGTGCGTCGAGGCAACACCCGTATGCGGAGCGGCAGTTCCGCCGCCGTACGGGTTCTCCACAGCCTCCCCCAGAGCTTCGCCTGGGGGTACCCCCAGCCTTACCTGCCGGGAGATACCGCCATGTCCGTGCGCCCCGCCGCCCTCGAGACCGCCGCTGTCGTCACCGCCACCGAGTCCGCGACCGCCGCCGACTCCGCGACCGCCACCGTGACCGCCGCCGACTCCGCCGATCCCTGCTGTGCCGCTCCGCTGCCGGTGCTCGGCCGGGATGTCACCGTCCCGCTCGTCACCGGTGGTGAGGTCACCTACGCCGCCCTCGACTACGCGGCGAGCGCACCCGCCCTGCAGCGCGTGTGGGACGACGTGGCCGCGTACGCCCCGTACTACGGCAGCGTGCACCGCGGCGCCGGGTACCTCTCGCAGCTGTCCACGGACCTGTTCGAGAACAGCCGGGCGACGGTCCACGAGTTCCTCGACTGCCGAGACGGCGACCAGGTCGTGTTCACCCGCTCGACGACCGACTCGCTGAACCTGCTGGCCCGGGCGCTCCCCGCCGACTGCCAGGTCTTCGTCTTCGAGACCGAGCACCACGCCTCCCTGCTGCCGTGGCGGGACGCCCGCGTGACCTGTCTGAACGCGCCGCGCACACCGGCCCAGGCGGTGCGGACCCTGGAGTCGGCTCTCGCCGCCCGTGATCCGTACGGCCCCGCGCTGGTGTGCGTGACCGGTGCGTCGAACGTCACCGGTGAGCTGTGGCCCGTACGCGAACTCGCCGCCGCGGCGCACGCCCACGGCGCCCGCATCGTCCTCGACGCCGCTCAGCTCGCGCCGCACCACCCCGTCTCCGTTCGGGACCTGGACGTCGACTGGGTCGCCTTCTCCGGGCACAAGCTGTATGCGCCCTTCGGCTCCGGCGTGCTCGCCGGGCGGGCGGACTGGCTCCAGGATGCGGAGCCGTACCTCGCCGGCGGCGGCGCGTCGCGCAAGGTCGCGCGCCGCGCGGACGGCGGTGTCGACGTCGACTGGCACACCACCGCCGCCCGCCACGAGGCCGGTTCGCCGAACGTCATCGGCGTCTACGCCGTCGCGTCCGCGTGCAAGGCCCTGACGGAGGCCGGGTTCGAGGAGCTGGTCGCACGCGAGCAGCACCTCGTCGCCACGGTCCGGGCGGGCCTCGCGGAAGTGCCGGAGGTCAGGGTCCTGTCGCTGTTCGGCGACGACTCCCCGCGCGTCGGCGTCATCTCGTTCGTGGTGGAGGGCTGGGACAGCTCGCACTTCGCCGCCGCCCTGTCCGCCGAGTACGGCATCGGCGTCCGTGACGGACTGTTCTGCGCCCACCCGCTGGTCCGCACCCTGCTGGGCAGCGACCCGCAGGAGGTGGGCGAGTGCGGTGCGCCGGAGGCCGAGCCGGGCGAGCGAGGCGAGGTGGGGGTCCCCCCGGCCGAAGGCCGGCGGAGGTCCCTCAACGCGATCCGGGTCAGCTTCGGGGCCGGTACGCCGGACGAGCACGTCGAGCGGTTCGTCCGCGCCGTCAAGGAGCTCGTGCGCGACGGTGCGAAGTGGAACTACCGCAACGAGGAGGGCCGCTGCGTGCCCGCCGTCTGAGCGGGCGGGGTCCGTCGGTTCCCCCCGGCAGGATCATCCTTGTGGCGCGTTCGGCCGCGTCGGCGCCGGGACGCATCACCAGCGCGACACCGGAGATGACGAGCTGGGTGGGGAACGCCTCGTCCGTCACGGCCTGTTCGTCGTCCGCGTGGAAGGCGACGACGAACGAGGCACCCGACGGCCGGATGGGGACCTCGGCCGGGATGTCCCGCGACTGCCGGATCACATGGGGGGCATGGCGCGGGGATCGGTGACCGGGCCACCGGTGGCCCGGTCGGCCCCGCTGTCGCGCGGAGTGGGAGTGAGTGTGGGTGTGGGCGCGGCCGCCGCCGGAGGCGTGGTGTGCGGCTCGGCGCCGGAGGGTTGGGAGTGCTTCCCCCGGGCGCGGTGCCCGGCTTCAACCCCGGCGGCGGGGCGGGTGCCTCCGGCATGCCGGCCGGCACACAGCTGGTCGTCGCGATCCCGAGGGGAATCGCGACGACCGCGGCGAACATGACGAGTCGGTGTGCGAAGTCCATGCGTCCGTCCTCGGGGCGCTGCCCCGGCCCCGGATGAGCCGAGGATGAAGCAAGGCCTCTTCAGGCGCGGGGACTTCGCACGGCCGGAAAAGGCTAGGCGTCCAGCCCGATCGCGAACGCCGCCTCCAGGTCGTGCTGCGAATATGTACGGAACGCGACGTGCGTGTCCGTCGCCTCGACGCCCGGGATCTTGCTGATGCGGCCCGGGATGATGTCCGCCAGGTCCTCGTGCCGGGTGACGCGCACCATCGCGATCAGGTCGTACGTACCGGTGACGGAGTAGACCTCGCTGACGTTCTCCACCGACTTGATCGACTCGGCGATCTCGGGGATGCGGTCCACGCTGGTCTTGATGAGCACGATCGCGGTGATCACGGCTGGCTGTCTCCCTCGGTGGCCGTGGCTTGGGCTTTCACTCTAGCGGCCTGCCGGAAACGCCCCCACGCGTAGAGAAAGCCGATCCCGAAGCCCACCAGATGCGCCAGATACGCCACCCTCGGCCCCGACGACGTGCTCTGCGCCTCCGCCAGCCACTGCAGGGCGAACCAGAAGATCAGCACCATCCATGCGGGGAACCGCAGCGGCAGGAAGAACAGAAAGGGGTAGAGGCTTGTCACCCGGGCTCTCGGGAAGAGGCACAGGAACGCGCCCAGTACCCCCGAGATCGCCCCGGACGCCCCCACCAGCGTCTGCGTGGACTCGGCGTTCGCCGCTGCGTACGCGAGGAGGGCCAGATATCCGCAACCGACGTAGAAGAGCGCGAACTGCACATGCCCCATCCGCTCCTCGGCCATCGCGCCGAAGACATAGAGGAACAGCATGTTGCCCAGCAGATGCAGCCAGCTGCCGTGCAGGAACAGCGCGGTCAGCGGGGTGAGCAGGGTCCGTGGGGAGCTGTGCATCAACTCGCTGGGGATGACACCCCAGCGTTCGAAGTAGGACATCGTCGACGCGAGCAGCGTGTCCCCGGTCCCGTATGCCGGGTTGAACCCGGAAGCCGGACCGATGAGGAACAGAAGGCTGCACAGGCCGATCACGCCGTAGGTCACCACGGGTCCCGTCCGCCAGTCGATCATGCCCAGAGCATGGCGTACCGGGACCGACGGGACGGACCGCCTCGCCGTGTCCCGGCCCGCCCCGGAGGTCGTAGGGTTACGGGCAGTAGGCACGACGAGACGAGGGCGGCATGATGACGACGGTTCCCACACCGACGGCCACCACGCGGTGGCGGTGCACGCTCTGTGGCAATCTCACCCGCTTCGATGTGACCCGCTCGTCCAAGGTCGTCGAGTACGTCCATCTGGACCTGGCCGGAGAACCCACGGTGGAGGAGCGCGAGGTGGTCAGTGAGACCATCGAGTCGGTCCGCTGCCGCTGGTGCAACGCGGTGGATCAGATCGAACTGGTGGACAGGCCGGGTACCGGTTCCTGACGGGAGCCGTCGCGGCGGAGACAGTAGGGGTGACGAATTGTGGAGCAGCCTGACAGCGGCGCAGGACCGGCCGGTGCGGCCGGTGGCGCCGCCGAGGCGCTCGACCGCCCGCTGCCCGAAGGCGTACGGCACCGGGTCGTCGCCCTGGTGTCCGACGCGTTCGGTGGGCTGACCGTCAGCGATCTTCCCACCCAGCTGCGGCAGTACGCCCGCTTCACCCCGTCGCGTCGTGCAAAGTTCGCGGGCAACGCCATGGCCGCCGCCCTCGAGACCGATCCGGTGTTCCGGCAGCGCATCGGCGAGCGACTGCGCGAGTCTCAGCCGGAGCTGGCCGGGGCACTGGAGTCCGGCGCGCCGCCCGCGGCCGCCGACCCCGTCGACGTGGCAGCGGCCGCCTATGTGCTGCGCCCTGGCGGCTGGGTGAAGCTCGTGGCCGCGGCGGGCGAGGAGGCCCAGCGCGCGGACGCCGAGCGCGTCGACGAGGAGACCCGGCGCGAACTGGAGCGGCTCCGCGAAGAGGTCGACCGGCTCAGGGTGCAGACCAGGTCCGAGACCGAGCGGCTGCGCACCGAGCTGGAGGCCGCCCGAAAGGAAGCCGAATCGCTTCAGCGCAAGCTGCGCAGCGCCCAGAGCGATGTGAAGCGCGGCGAGGCGGCCCTGCGCCGCTCCGCCGCCGAGCACGAGACGTCGAGGGCCGAGGTGCAGGCCCAGTTGTCCGCGGCCGAGAGCGAGACCCGGCGGCTGAAGGCACGGCTCGGCGAGGTGGAGTCGGCGCTCGAGGTGAGCCGCAGGACCGCCCGCGAGGGCCGCTCGATCGAGGACATGCGGGTCCGGCTGCTGCTCGACACCGTGCTCGACGCGGCCCAGGGGCTGCGCCGCGAACTGGCCCTGCCGCCCGCACTGCTGCACCCCGCCGACACCGTCGAGGCGGTCGAACCGGGCCGGATGACCCCCAAGGACATCGCGGCGCGGGCGCTCTCCGAGACCGACCCGGCGCTGCTCGACCAGCTGCTCGCCCTGCCCCAGGCGCATCTCGTCGTGGACGGCTACAACGTCACCAAGACCGGCTATCCGACGATGCCGCTGGAGAAGCAGCGGCTGCGGCTGCTCGGCGGACTGGCGATGCTCGCCGCGCAGACGGGCGCCGAGATCACCTGTGTCTTCGACGGAGCGGAGCTGGCCGCACCCGTGCTGCTCGCGCCGCCGCGTGGGGTGCGGGTTCTGTTCTCCAAGCCGGGGGTGACCGCGGACGAGCTCATCCGTCAGCTCGTGCGGGCCGAGCCGCCCGGCCGGCCCGTCGTCGTGGTCTCCACCGACCGCGAAGTCGCCGACGGCGTGGCGAAGGCGGGCGCCAGGCCGGTCGCCTCCGCCATGCTGCTGAAGAGGCTTTCGCGCGTTTAGTGCGCTCATGTGATGAGTAGCCCGTCTCATAACTACTGGGCTTAATGCCCGATTTCACGGAACGTACGGTCAAGTGGCGGCTACTACGCGTGTGATGAGCGTAAAGAATGTGCTTCGCGTGACAGTTTTTTCTCATGAGGATTTGAACTGATCACAAGAAGGTCACTAGGGTCAGGCTTCGAACCTTCGCGCGGTTGATCGTCCATCCGGGATGACAGCGAAGGAACCGCCGAATTCGCCCAGTTCAGCCCATATCGGGGGAGCTGAGAGGTGCGGAGCCGGGGCATCGCCCCCCACTGCCCGGTAGGCGGCTCGAGGAAGAAGGAGCTCGCCTTCGTGGCGTCCCACCGTCGTCCCAAGCAGCCGAGCCGCACCCGTGTGACCGTGCTCACCGCGACCGCAGCCGCGGCCGTCGCCCTGTCCGCCCAGGGAGCCCAGGCCGCCCCCGCCAAGCCCAGCAAGGATGAGGTCAAGGCGAAGGTCGACGCCCTCTACCACGAGGCGGAGAAGGCCACCGAGGAGTACAACGGGGCCAAGGAGCAGCAGACCGAGCTGCAGAAGCAGGTCGGCGCGATCCAGGACAAGGTCGCCCGCGGCCAGGACGAGGTCAACACCCTGCGCGACAGCCTGGGTTCGGTGGCCAGCGCCCAGTACCGCTCCGGCGGTATAGACCCGGCCCTCCAGCTTTTCCTCTCCTCCGACCCGGACACCTACCTCGACAAGGCGTCCGCGATCGATCAGCTCGGCGCCAAGCAGACCGACGCGCTGCAGGACATCCAGGCCAAGCAGCGCACGCTCGCCCAGCAGCGCGCGGAGGCGGCGAAGAAGCTCGCCGACCTCGAGGACGTGCGCAAGACGCTCGGCGAGAAGAAGAAGGCCTTCCAGGGCAAGCTCGCCGAGGCCCAGAAGCTCCTCAACACCCTGACCGCCGCAGAGCGCGCGAAGATGCAGGAGGAGGAGCTCCGCGCCAGCCGTGCCGCCGGTGACCGCGTGAACCTCGGCAACGAGGTGCCGGCCTCCCAGCGTGGCGGCGCGGCCCTCAACGCCGCCGCGACGCAGATCGGCAAGCCGTACGTCTCCGGCGCCGAAGGCCCCAACTCGTACGACTGCTCCGGCCTGACGCAGTGGGCCTACCGCCAGGCGGGCGTGGGCATCTCACGCACCACCTACACCCAGCAGAACGACGGCGTGAAGATCGGCCGCAGCCAGCTCAAGCCGGGCGACCTGGTCTTCTTCAACGGCCTGTCCCACGTGGGTCTGTACGCGGGCAACAACCAGGTCCTGCACGCGCCGAAGCCGGGTGCGTCGGTCCGTTACGAGTCGATGGACTGGATGGGCACGTTCCAGTTCGGCGTCCGGATCTGACCCTGCGTCCGGACGGTCCGGACCGGATCCGGACCGCGTCCGGGATGCGCATCTGGCGCCCAATCGGGCGAATTGCCGCACCATCCGCTGACGGTACGCCCCGCCGGTGACCTTGAGGTCTCCTGCGGGGCGTCACTGTTCGTGCCCCGTACGGCTTTTGGCCGCTCCGTAGTCACACGGCTACTCTCTGCCGCGCAATGGCCGACTGGCCGTTGTGTCCAGCGGAAGGGAGTACGGCTCCTGTGGCGTCCCATCGCCGACCCACCCCGTCATCCGGGATCCCCGGTTTCCAGCGAGGTGCCCGGGTCACCCTCCTGTCGGCCGCGGCGGCCTCCACGGCGGCCGCGCTCGGCGCGGCACCGGCCGGGGCCGAACCGCGTGACACCCCCGGCGCTGCACGGGCCGAGGTCGACCGGCTGTACGAAGAGGCCGAGAAGGCAACGGAGCAGTACAACAAGGCCGACGAGCGGGCGGACCGGCTGCGCGAGGAGGTGGCCGCGGCTCGGGACAGCGCGGCACGCGGGCAGGAGGTCATCAACCGGAAGCGGGGAGCGCTCGGTTCGGTGGCAGGGGCCCAGTACCGCTCCGGTGGCATGGACCCCGCCCTGGTGCTGCTCCTGTCCGAGGATCCGGACACGTATCTCGAGAAGGCCGAGCTCCTCGACCGGCTCAGCGAACGCCAGACGAACGCCCTGCGCGACCTCCGGCGCGCCCAGCGCGCCATGGCCCAGCAGCGCGCGGAGGCCACCCGCAAGCTCGCCGACCTGGAGAGCACCCGCTTCGCCGTCGTCCGGCACAAACGGACCGTCGAGGGGAAGCTGGCCGCGGCGCAGCGCCTGCTGAACACGCTTCCCGCCGACGAGCGCGAGGCCTACACCCGCGCTTCCCGCTCCGGCCGCGACGGCGCACTGCCCGACCTGTCGGGCGGCCTCGGCCCCTCGTCGCCACGGGCCGCAGCCGCGGTCATGGCCGCGCGGAGCGTGGTCGGCAAGCCCTACATCTGGGGTGCCAACGGCCCGGGCGCCTTCGACTGCTCCGGGCTCACCCAGTGGGCGTACGCGCAGGCGGGCGTCGGGCTGCCGCGCACCTCCCAGGCACAGCGGTACGCCGGCAGGCAGGTCCCCCTGTCCGAGGCCAGGCCTGGCGACCTCGTGACGTACCGCTCCGACGCCAGCCACGTCGGGATGTACGTCGGCAACGGGCAGGTCGTGCACGCGCCCTACCCCGGGGCCTCGGTCCGCTACGACCCCGTGGGGATGATGCCGATCGCCGCGGTGACCCGTCCCTGACGATGTGACCGTACGATCGGCAGGGTGGCTGGTCAGGGAAGAGTCCGGAAGGCGGCCTGCGGTTTCGTGGCCGCGGGACTGCTCGCCCTGTCCGGCTGCACCGTCGGGCAGGCCCCGCCGGACACCACGCGCCAGGAGATCCAGCGCACGCTCGACGCCCGCGCGGCGGCGGTGCTGGATCACGACGCGGGGGCCTTCGGGACATCCGGGGCGGGCGGGGCGGCCGGGCGCGAGGAGTTCGAGAATCTCGCGGACGTGCCGCTGCGGTCGTGGGAGTACCGGCTGACCGAGGTGCGCCGCACCGGTGACCGGGCCACCGCCGACGCCCAGCTCAGGTACCGCATCGACGGCTACGACACCGCGCCCGTGACCACCGCCCGCACCCTGGAGCTGGCCGAGCGCGACGGCCGCTGGTACGTCACCGCCGACCGCCCCGGCCGTGACGGCGCCCAACAGCTGTGGCAGCAGGGCGACGTCGACGTCGTACGCGGCGAACACAGCCTGGTCCTCGGCGTCGGCCAGGACCGCGCCCGGCTGCGGCAGATCGCCTCGGACGCCGACCGTGCCGTGCCCGCGGTCTCGGCCGCCTGGCCGGGGCGGTGGGCGGGCCGGGTGGTCGTCCTCGTCCCGGACTCGCTGGACGCGATGGGCAGGCTGCTCGGCGCACCCGCCGCGGGATACCGGGGGATCGCGGCGGTCACCACGGGCGAGACCGGGGGCAGTGGGGCGGCTCCGGCGGACCGCGTGATCGTGAACCCCGAAGCGTACGGAGCACTGGGCGGGTTCGGCCGCCGGTTCGTGCTCACCCATGAGACGACCCACGTCGCCACCCGCGCGCACACCTCACCGGCCACCCCGATGTGGCTGTCCGAGGGCTTCGCCGACTGGGTCGCCCACCGCGGCACCGGCCGCACCGCCGGCCAGACCGCCCCCGAACTCCAGCGCGCCGTCCGCGCGGGCGACGTGCCCAGAGGCCTCCCGGCCGACGAGGACTTCCGCTTCGGCACGCAGGCGGATGCGCTCGCCCGCGCCTACGAGGGCGGCTGGCTGGCCTGCGAACTGATCGCCGAGCGGTGGGGTGCGGACGCCCTGACGGACTTCTACCGCGCGGTGGGCGCGCAGCCGCGCGACGAGGTCGCCGTGGACCAGGCCCTGCGGAAGGTCCTGGGCACGAACTTGGAGGCGTTCACGCAGGCGTGGGGCGACTACGTGCGAGCGCGCCTGCGGTGAGCCCCGGGGCGCGGCCCCGGATCCGGGTCCGGGGGCTCCGCACCGGGGCCTGAGGATGTGACCGGAGCCGGTGGGGGCAGCGGCGTTCGTGTGGGCCCGGGTGTCCGTCCTCGAGCGTGGGACGGGCGGCAAGCGGGTCGGTACCGCTGGGTGGGCTGCTTGGGAGGCTCGCCGGCGAGTGGGGCCGGGGTGTCCGTCCTTGAGCGTGGGACGGGCGGGAAGCGGGTCGGTACTGCTGGGTGGGCTGCTTGGGAGCCTCGCCGGCGAGTGGGGCCCGGGGGGCTGGGACGGAGCGCCCGCGGAGGCTGGGCAGAGCCCCGACCCTCACCCCCGCCGGGTTCCCGCCCCCAGGGCGTAGGGCCGCCGGGGTCCGGGGCTGGAGCCCCCGCCCCGCGGCCCCCGCGGTCACGCCTCCAGCTCCGCGATCGTCTCCGCCAGCCACCGCTTCTCCTCCGCCCCCGTCGCACGCGCGATCCGCAGCATCCCCTGCCGGAAGACGTCCCCCGCGTTCTCCGCCCGCACCGGCTCGCCGGCGCGGTAGAAGAAGCTCGCGGGGGTGTCCAGGAAGGCCTGGCGCCGGCGCAGGACCGCCGCCTGCTCCCGGCGGTCGGGGAGCAGACCGAGGAACGCGAGCAGGGTGAAGAAGCGCTGGCCGTCCGTGATGTCGGCCTCCTTGGGGTTGCGGAGGCGTTCCAGGAGGTCGGCGCGGCCCGCCGAGGTGAGGGACAGGATCCGGCGGGGGGCGGCACCGGTGCCCGGTTCGGTGTGCTCCGTCAGCTTGCCCGCCTTCAGAAGACGGGCGATCGCCGGGTAGAGCGCGCCGTCGCTGACGGGGCGCACGTGGCCGCTCAGGGCGCGGATCCGTTCCTTCAACTCGTAACCGTGCAGCGTCTGTTCGGCGAGAAAGCCGAGGATCGTCAGCTCCAGCACGGCGGCTCCCAGTGGTTGTCGAGGACGTGGACTCATGCTACCTCTATTCGCTGTACCTCGATTCGAGGTACAGCGAATAGAGGGGACTGCCGTGAGGCATCGGAAACGGATCGTCGCGCTCGCGTACCCGGTCTACTTCGAGCTGCTCGCCGGCGTCGCCGCCGGGATCATCAACATGGTCTGGGTCGCCCACCTCGGAGGCGCGGCCGTCGCCGCCGTCGCCGTGGCGACCAACGTGGAGAACGTGCTCCTCGGCGTGATCCTCATGGCGGGCTCGGGCACCACCGTGCTCGTCGCCCGTGCCCGCGGCGCCGAGGACCCCGGAGCCGTACGGGCCGCCGTGCGCGGCGGATGGGCGCTCTGCGCGCTGCTGGTGCCGCCCGTGGCGATCGGGGGGTACGTCCTGCGCGAGCCCCTCGCCCGGCTGGTCATCGGCGGCGGCACCCCTGCCGCCCTCGCCGCCGGCTACTTCGCGATCTCACTTCCGGGCATGGCCGTCCACTTCGGGACGAACCTCCTCGACGGCGTCCTCAAGGGCGCGGGCGACACCCGCACCCCCATGCGCCTGGCCTTCCTCGCCAACGGGCTGATCCTGGTCCTCGACCCGGTGCTCATCGATCGGTACGGCATCCGCGGCGCCGCCCTCGCCACCGTCATCGGCCGCTCCGCCGCCCTCGCCGCAGGGCTCGTCGCCCTGCGCCGCAACCCGGTCCTGCGCGCTGCCGGGAAGGCGCCCGCCTCCCGGCCGCTGCTTGCCGCGCTGCGCCTGACCGCCCGCACCGGACTGCCCATGTCCGCCGACTTCGTCGTCCGCATGGCGGGCGCGCTCGCCATGGTCGCCGTCGTCGCACGGCTCGGCGTCACCGCCGTCGCGGCGTACGGCATCGCCACCAAGGCCATGTACGTGGCGACCATGGCGTTCTACGCCGTACGCCAGGCCGCAGCCATCCACACCGCTCAACTGCTCGGCGCGGGGCAGGACGAGCGGCGGGCCGTCGGCCGTCAGGCGCTCCTCGTCTCCGGGGCCGTGGGGACGGCCGCCGCCGTGCTCCTGCTCGGCACCGCCTCTTGGATCATGCGGGCCTTCGGCGGGGACCCCGAAGTGGCCGACGCCGGAGCGCTGTTCCTCCGCTGCCTCGGCCCGTATCTGGTCCTCCTCGCCTGCTTCATCGCGCTCGGCGGAGTCTTCGAGGGCAGCGGCGGCAGCCCGTTGGTCGCACGCATCACCGCGGCCGGATCCGTCGTCCAGCTCCCCCTCGCGTACGGGCTGTCCGGCCTCGGCCTGCCCGGCATCTGCCTCGCGATGGCCCTGGCGATGGGGGTGCAGTACGCGGCGCTGGCCCGGCTTTTCGGGCGGACCGCCCCCGGCCGCCGGCGCGGTCAGGACCCGAGGAGCGCCCTGTCGGGATCCGGCTGAGGGGACCGGGTGCGCCGGTGGTGCCCGCGTCCCGGCACCGTACTCGTCCACAGTCGCCGGCAGGCCAGCAGCGTCGCCGCGACCAGCAGCCCGTTGCGCAGGACGAGCAGGGTGATGCCGAGCGGATCGCTCGCCACCACGTTCGCGAAATGGATGGGGAACTCGAGGTACGTGACGCCGGTGGCGACCAGCACCAGGCACGCGGGCAGCGTCATCCGGCTCGACCGGAACGCGAGACACACGGCGGCCAGACCGACCAGCCAGATCATGTACTGAGGGCTGATCACCCGGCTCGTGGTGGTGAACAGCAGCACCGCCGCGAACGCCGCGTCCGCAGGCGTGCTCGCCGTGAACTCCCGGGCCCGCAGCCGCCACACCAGGAGCCAGCCCAGCCCGAGCAGCGACAGCGCGAGCGCGATCGAGCTGACCAGCGGGACGTACGGGCCGAGGAACTCGACCGAGCCGTAGTTCAGCAGCACCTGCCCGTCCCACCCCTTGTGCCGGGCCAGATGGAAGACCAGTGCCCCCAGGGACTCGATCTCGGTGCCCCGGTCCCGCTGGAAGGTGAGGAACGCCAGTGCCCCCGGCATGGCCGCGGTGAACAGCACCAGCAGACCGGCCGCCGTCACCACCGCGGCACCCCACGATCGGCGGGTGGCGCGGCCGCGCCACACCCCGGCCAGCAGCAGCACCGGCCACACCTTCAGCATCGCGCCGAACCCGGCCAGCGCGCCGGCCAGCCCCGGGCGGCGGGCGAGCGCGAGCAGGGCGGCCACCGCGACGGCCGTCACCATCAGGTCGTAGCGGGAGTACGCGGTGGGGCCGAGCAGCGGCACACCGGCGACCCAGACCCAGACTCCCTTCAGGGACTTGCCGGGCCGCCTCCCCGCGTACAGGAGCAGCCCGAGCACCACGGCGTCGCAGATGAGGGAGAGAACGAAGAAGGCCTCGACATAGCTCAGGAAGGGGAGCAGGGCGGGGGCGAGGATCGCGAGCGCGGCGGCGGGCGGGTACTGCCAGGTGACGTCGTTCCTCGGGTACGTGCCGGTCCTCAGCACCTCGTACCAGCCCTGGTAGATCCCGCTGACATCGCTGGTCACATCGGGGCCGGCGACGTAGAGGACCTTCAGGACCCAGAGCAGCAGCACGATTCTGGTGAGAATCCACACCGCGACGGGGAGAGCGGAGCGTGCTGCGCCCTTCATGACCACCTCATGCCGATTCGTACCCTTCGGAGCTCTCGTGGTGCCCGTTACGACCGCACACCGACGAAGAGGCATGGCCGCCATTGGTACTGTCGGCGGCGATGGACAAGACCCTGATCGTGACCAACGACTTCCCGCCGCGGCCCGGCGGCATCCAGGCGTTCCTCCACAACATAGCGCTGCGCCTGGACCCCGAGCAGCTCGTCGTCTACGCCTCCACCTGGAAGCGCAGCCGCGAGGGCATCGAGGCGACGGCCGATTTCGACGCCGAGCAGCCCTTCACGGTCGTCAGGGACCGCACGACCATGCTGCTGCCGACGCCGGGCGTCACCCGGCGCGCGGTGGGTCTGCTGCGGGAGCACGGCTGTACGTCGGTGTGGTTCGGCGCCGCGGCGCCGCTCGGGCTGATGGCGCCCGCGCTGCGCAGGGCGGGGGCCCGGCGGCTCGTCGCCACGACGCACGGGCACGAGGCGGGGTGGGCGCAGCTGCCTGCGTCCCGGCAGCTGCTGCGCCGGATCGGCGAGGGCACGGACACGGTCACGTATCTCGGTGAGTACACCCGCTCACGGATCGCCGCGGCGCTGACGCCCGAGGCGGCGGGGCGGATGGTGCAACTGCCGCCCGGCGTCGACGAGAAGACCTTCCATCCGGGCTCGGGCGGCGACGCCGTGCGCGAGCGGCTCGGGCTCGCCGACCGCCCGGTGGTCGTCTGCGTCTCCCGGCTCGTGCCCCGCAAGGGCCAGGACACACTGATCCGGGCCATGCCCGCGATCCTGGCGAAGGTGCCGGACGCGGTGCTGCTGATCGTCGGCGGCGGCCCGTACGAGAGCGACCTGCGAAGGCTCGCGCAGACGACGGGCGTGGCGGCGTCCGTGCGCTTCACGGGCGCCGTCCCCTGGGAGGAGCTGCCCGCGCACTACGGCGCCGGTGACGTCTTCGCCATGCCGTGCCGTACGCGGCGGGGCGGCCTGGACATCGAGGGGCTCGGCATCGTCTACCTGGAGGCCTCGGCGACCGGCCTCCCGGTCGTCGCGGGCGACTCGGGCGGCGCGCCGGACGCCGTCCTCGACGGCGAGACGGGCTGGGTGGTCCGCGGTGGGGTTCCCGACGACTCCGCGGACCGCATCGTGACCCTGCTCCAGGACCCGGAACTTCGCCGGCGCATGGGCGAGCGCGGTCGGGAGTGGGTCGAGGAGAGGTGGCGCTGGGACCTCCTGGCGGACAAGCTCAAGACGCTGCTGTAGGGCGTGCACGGGGGCGGAGGCGCCTGCGGCGGGCTCCGTCACCGTCCCCGCCCCTTCCCGAACCGGGGGCAAGCCGCAGGCCCCCTCCGGGGCTTCGTCCCGGATCCCTACGCCCTGCGGCGTGGAGGGCGCTTCACACGCTGACGGCGCCGACTCGGCCTGTCCGGCGTCCGAGGACGGACGCCCCGCCCGCGCCTGGCGGAAACGGCACTCTTGCCAACGGCCAAAAAATCACACGCGGAGCACATAGGCGGAACCCCAAAATCCGCCCATGCTGCGCGCATGACACCAAATCTGACGCGCCGTCACCTCCTGGGTCTCGGCGCCCTCCAGACCGCCGCCGCCCTGGGCCTCACCCGCATCGGCCCAGCGCACGCCGCCGCACCGGCCCTGTCGGCCGGAACCGACCACACCCCCGCCCTTGTCATCGGCTCCGGCTACGGCGCCGCCGTCACCGCCCTCCGCCTCGGCGAGGCCGGCATCCGCACCCTCGTCCTCGAAATGGGCCGCCTCTGGGGCACCGACACCCCCGGCCCCGACGGCAAGGTCTTCTGCGCCACCGGCGCCCCCGACCGGCGCTCCATGTGGTTCCGCACCCGCACCGAGGCGCCGCTCGCCCAGTTCCTGTGGCTCGACGTCGTCAACAAGGACATCAGCCCGTACCCCGGAGTCCTCGACCGTGTCCGTTTCGCCGACATGTCCGTGTACGTGGGGCGCGGCGTCGGTGGCGGATCCCTCGTCAACGGCGGCATGGCGGTCACCCCGCAGCCCGCGTACTTCGCCGAGATGCTGCCGTCCGTCGACGCGACCGGCATGTACGGCACGTACTTCCCCCGCGCCCGCCGGATGCTGGGCGTCAACACCGTGGACCCGGCCTGGTTCGAGGCCACCGAGTGGTACCGCTTCACCCGGATCTCCCGCAAGCACGCCTCCAACGCCGGCCTGAGGACCACCTTCGTACCCAACGTGTACGACTTCGGGCACATGGAGCGCGAAGCCGCCGGACAGGCCGTCAGGTCCGCCCTCGCCGGGGAGGTCATCTACGGCAACAACCACGGCAAGCGCAGCCTCGACAAGACCTATCTCGCGGCCGCACTCGGCACGGGGAACGTCACCATCGAGACCCTGCACCGGGCCCGCGCGCTCCGCAGACAGCCCGACGGGACGTACCTCGTCACCGCCGACCGGATCGACCTGGCCGGCAACGTCGTCGCCACCCGCGAGATCGGCTGCGACCGGCTCTTCCTCGGCGCGGGCAGCCTCGGCACCACCGAACTGCTGCTGCGCGCCCGGGAGACGGGAGCGCTGCCCGACCTCAGCGACCACGTCGGCACCGGCTGGGGCACCAACGGCAACGTCATGACGGCCCGCGCCAACCATGTGTGGGACACCGTCGGTGCCCATCAGTCGACCATGCCCGTCATGGGCATCGACGACTGGTCCAACGCCGCCAACCCCGTATTCGCCGAGATCGCGCCCCTGCCGATGGGCTTCGAGCACTGGATCAGCCTCTACCTGGCGATCACGAGAAACCCCGAGCGCGGCACCTTCTCGTACGACGCCGCCACCGACTCCGCGAGGCTCGACTGGACGCGGGCACAGAGCCAGGTCTCCGTCGCCGCGGCGAAGAAGCTCTTCGACCGCATCAACCTGAAGAACGCCACGATCTACCGGTACGACCTCTTCGGCGGCAACAGGACCTTCGCCGACGACTTCACGTACCACCCGCTCGGCGGTTGCGTCCTGGGCCGGGCCACCGACGACTACGGGCGCGTACGGGGCGCCCCGGGCGTGTACGTCACCGATGGAGCCCTCGTCCCGGGCTCCATCGGTGTCAATCCGTTCGTCACCATCACCGCGCTCGCCGAGCGCAACATCGAGCGAGTCCTGACCGAGGACTTCGTCCCGTGAGCCACGTCCCGTGAGCCACGTCCGGTGAACCACGTCCGGTGACCTGCATCCGGCACGTGCACTACGCCCGGTAGATCGCCTCGATCTCGTCGGCGAAGTCCTTCGCCACCACATTCCGCTTCAGCTTCAGCGACGGCGTGATGTGGCCGGCCTCTTCCGTGAACTGGGAGGTGAGGATGCGGAATTTCCGCACCGATTCCGCCTTGGAAACCGCGGTATTGCCCTCGTCCACCGCCCGCTGGACCTCCGCCAGCAGGTCCGCGTCCTCGCGCAGCGACGCCGCCGTCGAACCGGCCGGCTTGCCGTGGTCGGCGGCCCAGCGGGCCAGGAACTCGTCGTCGATCGTGACGAGCGCGCCCACGAACGGCCGCCCGTCACCCACGACCATGCACTCGGCGATCAGCGCATGCGCCCGGATCCGGTCCTCGATGACCGCGGGGGCGACGTTCTTGCCGCCCGCCGTCACCAGGATCTCCTTCTTCCGGCCCGTGATCGCGAGGTAGCCGTCCTCGTCGAGCGTGCCGATGTCACCGGTGTGGAACCAGCCGTCGGCCAGCGCCTCGGCCGTCGCGGCCTCGTTGTTCCAGTAGCCCGTGAAGATGTGCTCGCCGTGCAGCAGCACCTCGCCGTCGTCGGCGATCCGCACCACCGAGCCCGGCAGCGGCTGCCCGACCGTACCGATCTTCTGCCGGTCCCACGGGTTGAACGCGGTGGCCGCGCACGACTCCGTGAGGCCGTAACCCTCCAGCACCGTGAAACCGATGCCGCGGAAGAAGTGACCGAGCCGCTCGCCCAGCGGGGCACCGCCGGAGACCGCGAACTCACCGCGTCCGCCCAGCACGGCACGCAGCTTGCTGTAGACGAGGCGGTCGAAGACCTTGTGCTTGAGCTTCAGCCCGAGCGGCGCACCCTCCGGGGTGCCGATGGCGCGGCTGTACGCGATCGCCGTGTTCGCGGCCTTGTCGAAGATCTTGCCCTTGCCGTCCGCCTGGGCCTTCGCCCGCGCCGAGTTGTAGACCTTCTCGAAGACGCGCGGCACACCGAGGATCAGGGTGGGCCGGAAGGAGGCCAGCTCGTCGGTGAGGTTCTTGATGTCCGGGACGCAGCCGAGCCTGATCGGCGCCATCACGGACGCGATCTCGACCATCCTGCCGAAGACATGCGCGGCCGGGAGGAAGAGCAGCACCGAGCTCTCGCCCGTGCGGAACAGCGGCTTCAGACGCTCGACCAGGTTGCCGCACTCCGCGAAGAACGCACGGTGCGTGAGCACACAGCCCTTGGGGCGGCCGGTCGTGCCCGACGTGTAGACGATCGTCGCCGGATCGTCGGCCTTGGCGACCGCGCTGCGCTCGTCGACCGTCTCGTCGGAGACCTCGGTTCCGGCCGCGGTCAGCTGCTCGAGCGCGCCCTTCTCGATCTGCCAGACCTGCCGGAGGGCCGGCAGGCCGTCCCGTACGGACCCGACGGCGGCGGCGTGCGCGTCACCCTCGACGATCACCGCGACCGCGCCGGAGTCGCCGAGGATCCACTGCACCTGCTCGGCGGAGCTGGTCTCGTAGACCGGCACGGTGACCGCGCCGGCGCTCCAGATCGCGAAGTCCAGCAGCACCCACTCGTAGCGGGTGCGGGACATCAGGCCGACCCGGTCACCCGGTCGCACACCGGCCGCGATCAGGCCCTTGGCGGCGGCCCGCACTTCGGACAGGAACTGGGTGGCGGTCACGTCCGTCCAGACGCCCGCGACCTTTCTGCCCATCACGGCCGCATCCGGATGCTGCGTGGCATTGCGGCGGATGAGATCCGTCAGATTGCCGTCCGTGGGGACCTCGTAAAGGGCCGGAAGGCTGAACTCGCGCAAGACTGCTGCTCCTCATCGGGCGCCGGCGCCACGGCTCTGTGTGAACGCACCGGGGACTGCCCGGACGTTACCCATCAGTACTCGGTTCCGGATAGGGGGTCCCGGCCAGATGTTCTCTGCGTCACACCTGTGTGGCGCTGCACCGCGCACCCTATTCCACTCGCCGGACGACGCGGAAGTAACCGCAGGTCCGGACCCCTCTACCGACTGCCCGCCGACGACTCTAGGGTGATCGATATGCGAGTTCATGTGGTCAGCGACGTACACGGGAACACCAGGGACCTGGCCAGGGCCGGCGACGGCGCAGACGCCCTGATCTGCCTCGGTGACCTGGTGCTCTTCCTCGACTACGCCGACCACTCGCGCGGCATCTTCCCCGATCTCTTCGGTGTCGAGAACGCCGACCGGATCGTGGAGCTGCGCACCGGTCGCCGCTACGACGAGGCCCGCGCCTTCGGGCAGCGGCTGTGGGCGGGACTGGACCGGGACGCCGCGATCGTCTCCGCCGTGCGCAAGCAGTACGCCGAGATGTTCGCCGCGTTCCCGACGCCGACCTACGCCACCTACGGCAATGTCGACATTCCGTCCCTCTGGTCCGAGTACGCGCGGCCCGGCACCACCGTTCTCGACGGTGAGCGCATCGAGCTGGACGGACGGGTCTTCGGCTTCGTCGGCGGCGGCCTGCGCAGCCCGATGCGCACGCCGTACGAGATCTCCGACGAGGAGTACGCCGCCAAGGTCGAGGCGCTCGGCGAGGTCGACGTGCTGTGCTCGCACATCCCGCCCGACGTACCGGAACTGACGTACGACACCGTCCCCCGCCGCTTCGAGCGCGGCAGCCGCGCCCTGCTCGACGCCATCCGGCGCACCCGGCCGCGGTACGCCCTCTTCGGGCACGTCCACCAGCCGCTCGCCCGGCGCATGCGGATCGGCTCGACCGAGTGCGTGAACGTCGGGCACTTCGCGGCGACGGGCAGGCCGTGGGCCCTGGAATGGTGACAGCGCCGGTCGCGATAGATTGCACAGCGCAAGCCTCCGGAGCGCAGAAGAGGAGCCACGGCGATGGCGGAACACACCAGCTCGAGCATCACCATCGACGCGGCGCCCGCCGACGTGATGGGGGTCATCTCCGACTTCGCGCGCTATCCGGAGTGGACCGGCGAGGTGCAGGAGACCGAGGTCCTGGAGAAGGACGACCAGGGGCGTGCGGTGCAGGTCCGGCTGGTGCTCGACGCCGGTGCGATCAAGGACGACCACACCCTGGCCTACACCTGGACGGGTGAGAACCAGGTCTCCTGGACGCTGGTGAAGTCGCAGATGCTGCGCGCCCTGGACGGCTCCTACACGCTGGCGCCGCTCGCCGGCGGTGAGCGCACGGAGGTCACGTACCAGCTCACCGTCGACGTCAAGATCCCCATGCTCGGGATGATCAAGCGCAAGGCGGAGAAGGTCATCATCGATCGCGCCCTCGCGGGCCTGAAGAAGCGCGTCGAGTCCGGCGCCGGTCCGAAGGTCTGACTCCTTCCCCGATGCGCACCCTCCTTGTCACCGGGCCCGGAGGCTCGGGCCGTACGACGGTCGCCGCGGCGACCGCGCTCGCTTCGGCGCGGAGCGGGAAGCGGACCCTGTTGCTCTCGGGCGAGGCCGGCGGCGCCCTCGGAATCGCCGTGGGGACCGAGCCGGACCGGGTGACCGACGACCTGTGGGCCGTGCGGGTCGACTCCGGCGCGCACTTCCGCGGCGAACTCCTCGCCTTCCAGGAGCGCAGCACCGCCGCGCTCGACCTGCTGGGCGCGCACAGGCTGGAGGACGAGGAGCTCACGGAGCTCCCCGGCAGCGAGCAGTTCGCGATGCTCCGGGCCCTGCGCGACGCCGCGGCCGGCGGCTGGGACGTCCTCGTCGTCGACATGCCCCCCGTCCTCGGCACGCTCGGCCTGATCGCCCTCCCCGAACAGCTCCGCCGCTATCTGCGCCGCCTCCTCCCGCCCGAGCGGCAGGCCGCGCGCGCCCTGCGGCCCGTGCTGGCCCAGCTCGCGGGCGTGCCCATGCCCGCACAGTGGCTGTACGAGATGGCGGCGCGCTGGGAACGGGAGCTCTCTGCCGTACAGGAGCTGTTCGAGGACCGGAACACGACGGTCCGGCTCGTCGCCGAGCCGGGACCCGCGGGCGAGGACGCGCTGCGCACCGCCCGGCTCGGCCTCGCGCTGTACGGGACGGCCGTCGACACGCTCGTGGCGAACCGGGTCCTGCCGCCGAAGTCCCCCGACCCCTGGCTCGCGGGACTCCAGGCGCAGCAGGACAAGGTGCTGCGGCGGTGGTACGAGGAGTGGGAGTCGGCGTGCCCGGTCCGCGAGGTGCAGCACCTGGGCCGGGACCCGCGGGGACGCGACGACCTGACCATGCTCGGCGGGCCTTTGGAGCCAGGTACGTCTTCGGAGCCCTCGGAAACCTGGGAACCGGCCTCGGGGCCGGGGCGGCGGGAGCCGTGGGGCAGCATCGAGGGCCCGGCCGGCGACGACGGCATTCTCCTCTGGCGGCTGGCCCTGCCCGGGGCCGTGAAGGAGGAGCTGGACCTGGTCCGCCGCGGCGACGAACTCCTCCTCACCGTGGGCCCGTTCCGGCGGATCGTTCCGCTCCCCTCCGTCCTGCGCCGCTGCACCGTCTCCGGTGCGGGGCTCGTGGACGGGGTGCTGGGGATCCGGTTCACGCCGGACCCGGCCCTCTGGCCCCGGGGACGCTGAACCGGCACGCCCCGTTCGGGTACCGTCGACAGTACGAAGTCACGTTCTCCAGGAGTGCGCCATGAGCGATGCCACCGAGCGTCCCGCCGTCGATGCCGACGCCTGGGCCGAGGCGTGTGCCGAGGACCTGGAGGCCGAGCGGGCCCGCCGCCGCGAGCGGTACGGGCCGCAGCCCGGCTCCGCGGCCGAGGAACTGCGCAGGCTGATGGACGCGGTCGCCGACAAGATGTCCTCGCTGCAGAACCCGCTGTTCGGCATGGCCGCGCAGGGCACCGTGCAGCAGTTGATCAGCCAGGCCAAGGCGGCCGTCGAGCCGGTCATCGAGCGCAACCCGCAGGTCTTCGACCACCTCGCGGCCGCGGGCAACGAGCTGCTGGCCGCTTACCGCTCGGCCGTCGAGGGCCAGGAGCGGCGCTGGACCCGCGGAGAGCCCACGGCCCGCGAGGCGCGCGACGGCCGCGAGGGCCCCGACGGACGCGACGAGGGCCCGAGCGAGAAGATCGACCTGGACTGAGGCCGTGACTCCCTCGGGTACGGTTGGCCTTAGCGGGGCTCGACCGAAAACTGAGGGACACATGGGACTCACCATCGGCGTCGACATCGGCGGCACCAAGATCGCGGCCGGCGTGGTCGACGAAGCGGGCACCATTCTCGAGACGCACACGGTGCCCACTCCGCCGACCGCCGAGGCCATCGTGGATGCGATCTGCGCGGCCGTCACCGGAGCCGGTAAGGGGCACGACATCGAAGCGGTCGGCATCGGCGCCGCCGGCTACGTCGACGAGAAGCGCTCCACCGTCCTCTTCGCGCCCAACATCGACTGGCGGCACGAACCGCTGAAGGACAAGGTCGAACAGCGCGTCGGCCTTCCCGTCGTCGTGGAGAACGACGCGAACGCGGCGGCGTGGGGGGAGTACCGCTTCGGCGCGGGCCAGGGCCACGAGGACGTCATCTGCATCACGCTCGGCACCGGCCTGGGCGGCGGCATCATCATCGGCAACAAGCTCCGGCGCGGACGCTTCGGCGTGGCCGCCGAGTTCGGGCACATCCGCGTCGTCCCCGACGGTCTGCTGTGCGGCTGCGGCAGCCAGGGCTGCTGGGAGCAGTACGCGTCGGGCCGCGCCCTCGTCCGGTACGCCCGCCAGCGCGCGATGGCGACCCCCGAGAACGCAGAGGTCCTCCTCGGTCTCGGCGACGGCACCCCCGACGGCATCGAGGGCAAGCACGTCAGCGCCGCGGCCCGGCAGGGCGACAAGGTCGCCATCGACTCCTTCCGCGAACTGGCCCGCTGGGCGGGCGCGGGCCTGGCCGACCTCGCGTCGCTCTTCGACCCGTCCGCGTTCATCGTGGGCGGCGGGGTCTCGGACGAGGGCGAGCTCGTTCTCGACCCCATCCGTACGTCCTTCCGCCGCTGGCTGATCGGAGGTCAGTGGCGCCCCCACGCCCAGGTCCTCGCCGCCCAGCTCGGCAACAAGGCGGGCCTCGTCGGCGCGGCGGACCTGGCCCGGCAGGGCTGACACCCTGGCGCACCCCGTGCCGGGCTTCGGGGCCTGCTCGGTACCGCCCGGTGGACCGGGGTGTCCCATCCTCCATCGCCGGACGGGCTCACCATGAGCCCGTCCGGCGATCGAGGACGAGGGGGTTCGGGGCGGAGCCTCAACCCGCCCTCGGCACGCGGCACCTCTGCATGCGGTACCACGCGGCACGCCCGGTCCGCGCGGCCGGGGCGCGGAGGGCGCGCCCCGCTATCTTGAACCGCATGGCGACGCCCGCGACGCACCCGCTGCCCAACTCCCGCACCGAACCGGACGGTTCGGCCGTCATCCGCGTGCTCAGCTACAACATCCGCTCCCTGCGCGACGACGAGGACGCGGCCGCCCGCGTGATCCGCGCCTGCAGGCCGGACTTCGTCTTCGTCCAGGAAGCCCCTCGCTTCTTCCGGTGGCGCAAGCATGCGGCGCGGCTCGCCGCCAAGAGCGAGCTGGTCGTGCTGAGCGGCGGCGCGACGGCCGCAGGGCCGCTGCTGCTGTGTTCGCTGCGGGCGACCGTGGAGCACACCGAGGACGTACTGCTGCCGCTCACACCCGGCCTGCACCGCCGTGGCTTCGCGACGGCCGTCGTGCGCATCGGAGGCGCCAGGGTCGGGCTGCTCAGCTGTCATCTGAGCCTGCAGAGCGACGAGCGCTACGCCCAGGCCGGCATGCTGCTCGACCGCGTCGAGGCCATGGACGTGCCGCACGCGATCGTCGCCGGCGACATCAACGAGCGGCCGACGGGCCGGAGCTTCCGGCGGCTCGCGGCCCAGCTGCAGGACTGCTGGACGGCCGGCCCCTGGGGCGGCGAGTACACCTCGACGCCCACCGACCCGCACCAGCGCATCGACGCGATCTTCGCGACCAAGGGCGTCGAGGTCCTCGGCTGCGGGGTGCCGCTGGGCCTTCCGGGCCTGACGGACGCGGACCTGAAGGCGGCCACGGACCACCTTCCGGTCCTGGCCGCGCTCCGGATCCCCGCGTCGGGCTGACCGACCGCCCCGCCCGACGCCCGCGCCGCACCGAACGACTGCACCGAACGACCGCACCGAACGACCGTGCAGCGCTAGACGACCGCGCCGCGCCCCGGATCGTCGTCGTCCTCGTCGTCGCCGTGCGACATCCGGGCCACCAGGGTGGCGAAGCCACCGAGGAAGCCGCCGACGCCGAGCGTGGTGAGCCACCACGTCATGTCCCACTGGAGGAGCACGGCGAGCAGCAGCAGCACCGGGCCGCCGATGACCGCGAGCCAGGCGAACTTCGCGGTCGTGTCGGCCTCCGGCAGCGGCGGCGGCTCGGGCGGCACGAAATGGCCCTCGTCCGTCTCGTCGAGGTCGTCGTCGCTCGCCTCGGCGACCCCGTAGTCCCGCGGGCCGCCCCCGCCCACGCCGACACCGGGGGCGAAGACGATCGAGCTGCCCAGCGGCCGGTCCGGCCCGGGGCGCCCGTCGTCCTCGTCCTCGTCGTTCCCGTCCCCGGCCTGCGGCGACGCGGCGTCGTTCTTCACCGGCTTGTTCAGGCCCGCCAGGTCCTCGACCGACTTGAACGGCCTGGCTCCCGGAGGGTCGGCCGGCTCATCGCCGTACGCCGCGACGATCGCAGCCCAAGCAGCCTCCTCGTCGATCGGCTGTGGGTCCCGGTCCCTGTCGTCCCGGTCCGCGTCGTGCTGCTCAGCCACCGGACGTGCTTCCCTTCTTCGCGACACTCGGAGCGAGGCGGCCGATGAACGCGTAACTCTCCTCGAAAATCCGCTCCGCGTCGTGGTCCAACGTCGCCACGTGGTAACTCTGTTCCAGCAGGATCTCCCGGACGTCCGTCGACGAGACACGGCTGAGGATCCGGGCCGAGTCGGCGGGCGGGACCACATGGTCCTGCGGGCTGTGCAGGAGCAGCAGCGGCTGGGTGACCTGCGGGAGCTCGCCGTCGACGAGCCGGAAGAAGTTCCGCACGGAGTTCGCGGCGTGCAGTGGCACCCGGTCGTAGCCGACCTCGTCGGCGCCTTCCTTCGCGATGTCGTTGACGAGACCCTTCGTCGAGGGGACGAAGTGGCGGGCCACCGGAAGGGCGTACGCCGTGAGGCCGTGCACCTTGTTCGCCGGGTTGACGAGGACGACGCCCTGCACGGCGTCGCCGTGCTTGGCGGCCAGGCGCAGCGTGAGCGCACCGCCCATGGAGAGCCCGAAGACGAACACCTGGCTGCACCGCTCCTGCAGCGTCCGCAGCTCCCTGTCCACCTCCGCGTACCAGTCCTGCCAGCCGGTCAGCTGCATGTCCTGCCAGCGGGTGCCGTGGCCGGGCAGCAGCGGCAGCGACACGCTCAGACCGCGCTCGGCCAGATACTCCGCCCAGGGCCGCAGCGACTGCGGGGAACCGGTGAATCCGTGACAGAGAAGGACGCCGATCTCGCCGCCTTCGTGGCGGTACGGCTCGGCTCCAGGAAGGACCGGCACCGGGGTCTCCTGTTCGTGAGGATCGGAAGTGCGGAAAGGACGTGCTCGGAAGGTGCCTTCACCGTACGCGACCGGACCGACACCGACCAGGGCCGACGGTGCACCGGCTCGGCCCTTGACGGGCACCGGCCACGGCACCGGGGGAGGGAGGGCAGGACCCGCACGGGTTAAGGTCTTTCCGACGGACACAGGGAAGGCACTCGAGTTGATCTACGGCGCAATGAAGTTCTCCATCGGAGGGTCACTGAAGCTCGCCTTCAGGCCCTGGGTGGAGGGCCTCGAGAACATCCCCGCCGAGGGGCCGGCGATCCTCGCGAGCAACCACCTGTCGTTCTCGGACTCCTTCTTCCTGCCCGCGATCCTGGACCGCAAGGTCACCTTCATCGCCAAGGCCGAATACTTCACCTCGCCCGGAGTGAAGGGCAAGCTCACGGCCGCCTTCTTCAAGGGTGTGGGGCAGCTTCCGGTGGACCGCTCGGGCGCCCGCGGCGCCGGCGAGGCCGCCATCAAGAGCGGCATAGAGGTCATCGAGCGCGGTGAACTGTTCGGCATCTATCCGGAGGGCACCCGGTCGCCCGACGGACGGCTCTACCGAGGCAAGCCGGGCGGCCTCGCGCGCGTGGCGCTCGCGACGGGCGCGCCCGTGATCCCGGTGGCGATGATCGACACCGAGAAGATCCAGCCGCCCGGCAAAGTCATCCCCAAGCTGATGCGCCCGGGGATCCGGATCGGCAAGCCGCTCGACTTCAGCCGCTACCGCAGCATGGAGCACGACCGCTTCATCCTGCGCTCGGTGACCGACGAGGTCATGTACGAGATCATGAAGCTGTCCGGGCAGGAGTACGTGGACGTCTACGCGACGGCGGCCAAGCGCCAGATGGCCGACGCGGAGAAGGCGGCCAGGCAGGCCGCCAAGGATGCGGCCGGGGAAGCGGCGAGGAAGACGGAGCACGGCGCCCAGTAGCGCCGCCCGTCGGGGCAGTACGGGGTGGGGGAAGATGGCCAAGCGCGAGCGTGTCGTGCGCATGTCGGTCGAGCTGCCGCTGTGGCGTGCGCTGACCGCCTACCGCGTGCTGACGATGGGCTACGCGGTCCTGCTCTGTGTCTTCGGGTGGGACAGGTTCGAACGCCTCTGGGTGGCCGTCGCGTTCCTCGCGTTCCTGGCCGTCTGGACCCTGGCCACGCTCCCCAAGGTGGCGAACGCGGCCAGCTGCACGAAGCGCTTCCTCGTCGCCGACCTCACCGTCGCCCTCGTCGGCATTCTCCTCACGCCCCTCGCCGATGCCCACGCCCAGCAGATGGACGGCACGACCCTTCCGTCGATATGGACCGCGGGCTCGGTTCTCGCGTACGCGATCAAGGGCGGTTGGCGCTGGGCGGGCTTCGCTTCGTCCCTCGTCGCCGTCGCCAACATCATCGAGCGCGGCGAGCCCAGCCGGGACACTTTCCACAACGTTCTGCTGGTCTGGGTCGCCTCCATCGCCATCGGCTACGTCGTCGAGGTCGCCCGCGGCTCCGAGCGCACCCTGGCCCGAGCCCTGGAGATCGAGGCGGCCACCCGGGAGCGTGAGCGGCTGGCCCGCGACATCCACGACGGTGTGCTGCAGGTGCTGGCGATGGTGCAGCGCCGCGGCACCGCACTCGGCGGCGAGGCCGCGGATCTGGGCAGGATGGCGGGCGAACAGGAGGTCGCCCTGCGCACCCTGGTCGCCGGCGGTCTGGTGCCCGCCTCGCGCGTCTCCGAGGACGAGACGCAGGGCGCGGTCGTACGACTCGTCGACGAGCCGGACGAACCGGCTGCCGCCGCTCCGTGCGATCTGCGCACGCTGCTCGCGCCGCACGCCGGGTCGCGGGTCACCCTGTCCGAGCCGGGTGCCCCGGTGCTGCTTGCGCCGCAGGCGGCGAAGGAGCTCGCGGCGGCTGTCGGAGCGGCCCTGGACAACGTCCGGCGACATGCCGGTGACGAGGCGCGGGCGTGGATCCTGGTCGAGGACTGGCCGGGCGAGGTGATCGTGACGGTGCGGGACGACGGACCCGGTATCCCGGAGGGGCGTCTCGCCCAGGCCGAGGGGGAGGGGCGGCTCGGTGTCGCGCTCTCGATCCGCGGCCGGCTGCGGGACATCGGGGGCACGGCCGAGCTGATCTCGGTCCCGGGCCAGGGCACGGAAGTCGAGTTGAAGGTTCCACGGGGGAAGGCGGGCAGATAGATGAGCGAGCGGCCGATCAAGGTGATGGTGGTCGACGACCATCCGATGTGGCGGGACGCCGTCGCGCGCGACCTGGCCGAGTCCGGTTTCGACGTGGTCGCCACGGCGGGCGACGGCGAGCAGGCGGTGCGCCGCGCCCGGGCCGCCGGGCCGGATGTCCTCGTCCTCGACCTCAACCTGCCCGCCAAGCCCGGCGTTCAGGTGTGCAAGGAGCTGGTCGGGGCCGACCCGGCGCTGCGGGTCCTGGTGCTCTCGGCGAGCGGCGAGCATGCCGACGTGCTGGAGGCGGTGAAGTCGGGAGCGACCGGCTATCTGCTGAAGTCGGCCAGCACCGAGGAGCTCATCGGGGCGGTGCGGCGGACCGCCGTCGGCGACCCGGTGTTCACGCCCGGCCTGGCCGGGCTGGTCCTCGGGGAGTACCGGCGACTGGCCACCGACCCCGCGCCGTCCGCCGGACCCGACGAGCCGAAGGCCCCGCAGCTCACCGAGCGGGAGACGGAGGTGCTGCGGCTCGTCGCCAAGGGGCTCTCGTACAAGCAGATCGCCGAGCGTCTCGTCATCTCGCACCGCACTGTGCAGAACCACGTGCAGAACACGCTGGGCAAACTCCAGCTGCACAACCGCGTGGAGCTCGTGCGGTACGCGATAGAGCGCGGCCTCGACGACGCCTGACCCGGCACCCGCGCCACTCGTTGGAGTGAATTGCCGGAGGCCAACAGGCGCTCGCCGTACCGGAATTCACCTTTCGTACCGTGCCGTAGTGACCTGGGTCACTACTAGCGTGGCTCCCATATGCCATCACCGACGGCGAAGGGAACTTCCATGCGGGTCGGAGTACTGACCGGGGGCGGCGACTGCCCCGGGCTCAATGCGGTCATCCGCGGCATCGTCCGCAAGGGTGTCCAGGAGTACGGATACGAGTTCACCGGCTTCCGGGACGGCTGGCGCGGGCCGCTCGAGGGCGACATCGTGCGGCTGGACATCCCTGCCGTCCGCGGCATCCTGCCCCGCGGCGGCACCATCCTGGGCTCCTCGCGCACCAACCCCCTCAAGCAGGAGGACGGTATCCGCCGCATCAAGGAGAACCTCGCCAAGCACGACGTGGAGGCGCTGATCGCGATCGGCGGCGAGGACACCCTCGGTGTCGCGGCCCGCCTCGCCGACGAATACGGCGTCAACTGCGTGGGCGTGCCGAAGACCATCGACAACGATCTGTCCGCCACGGACTACACCTTCGGCTTCGACACCGCCGTCGGCATCGCGACCGAGGCCATCGACCGGCTGCACACCACCGCCGAGTCCCACATGCGTGTCCTCGTCGTCGAGGTGATGGGCCGTCACGCCGGCTGGATCGCCCTGCACTCGGGCCTGGCGGGCGGGGCGAACGTCATCCTCATCCCGGAGCAGCGCTTCGACGTGGACCAGGTGTGCGCCTGGGTCACCTCGCGGTTCCGCGCCTCGTACGCGCCGATCGTCGTCGTCGCGGAGGGCGCGATGCCCAAGGACGGCGATGCGGTGCTGAAGGACGGCTCGCTCGACTCCTTCGGCCATGTGCGGCTCTCCGGTGTCGGCGAGTGGCTGGCCAAGGAGGTCGAGAGGCGCACCGGCAAGGAGGCGAGGACGACGGTCCTCGGCCACGTCCAGCGCGGCGGCACGCCCAGCGCCTTCGACCGCTGGCTTGCCACGCGCTTCGGCCTCCACGCGATCGACGCGGTGCGGGACGGCGACTACGGAAAGATGGTCGCGCTGCGCGGAACGGACATCGTGCGCGTGCCGATCGCCGAGGCGACGTCCAAGCTGAAGACCGTGGACCCGTCGCTGTACGAGGAGGTCGGCGTCTTCTTCGGCTGACGGCGGGGGCCTGCGCGGCGCGCCTGTGGCGGGCTCCTTCGGAGCCCGTCCTCCGGCGATCGAGGACGGACACTCGGCCGCCGGGACACTACTGGGCATGTCCCCGGGGCCGGGGCTGGGGGGCGGCCTCGCCCCGGTTCGGGAAGGGGCGGGGGCAGTGTCCTGTACGCGGTTCCGCCGCGTGGGCCCGCCGCAGTGCGCCACCGCCCCACCCGCCCCCGCACCTACGCCGACGGCTGCCGGACCAGCTCCCCGAGCAGCGACCGCACGATCTCCGGCCCGCGCAGCGTGAGCACGGACTCGGGGTGGAACTGGATCCCCGCGAAGCCCGGGCCGCGCAGCGCGTGGACCTCGTCCGTCGCGGCGTCCCGGGCCACCTCGATGCCGCGCGCGGCCATCTGCGCCTGCGCCTCCTCACCGCACAGCGCCGTGAAGCTGTTGTAGAAGCCGACCGTCTCCTCACGGCCGAAGAGGTCGATGCCCACCTGCGCCCCCTGGAAGGGGGCCTCCTTGCGGGCGAGCCCCAGGCCCAGTTCCGCCGCGATCAGCTCATGGCCGAGGCAGACCCCGAGCAGACCGCCCCGGTGGCCACGCACCAGCTCCGCCGTCAGCGACCGCAGGAAGCGCATCTTCGGGTCGACCGCATCCGAGGGGTCGCCCGGCCCCGGCCCCAGGACGACCGGGCCCTCATGGGCGAGCACCGCCTCCCGCACTCCCGGCTCGTCGTAGCGGCGTACGGTCACGTCCAGCCCGGCCCCGCGCAGCAGGTGGGCGAGCATCGCCGTGAAGGTGTCCTCGGCGTCCACCATCAGGGCGTGGCCCACCACCTTCGCCAGCCGGGACTGCATCTTCAGCCAGAACGGCGCCAGATCCGCCCGCCGCGCGTCCAGCGCCGCCCGCACCCGCGGATCGTCGGCCAGGTGCGGTGGCCGTACGGACTCGTCGCGCGGGCGCCCGGGACGGACCCCCAGCGCGGCCAGCACCCCCGCAGCCTTGGCGTGCGTCTCGGCGACCTCGGACCGCGGGTCCGAGTGGCGGACGAGCGTGGCGCCGACCGGGACGCGCACCTCACCGCTCGCCGAGATGTCGGCCGTACGGATCAGAATCGGCGAGTCCAGCGTCTGGGCACCGCCCGCATCCCGCCCGAGCAGTGCCAGCGCGCCCGCGTAGTAGCCGCGCCCGTCCGCCTCGTACCGCTCGATCACCCGGCAGGCGTTCTGCACCGGCGAGCCGGTGACGGTCGCCGCGAACATCGTCTCGCGCAGCACCTCCCGGACGTCGAGCGAGGACCGGCCCCGCAGCTCGTACTCGGTGTGGGCGAGATGGGCCATCTCCTTGAGCCGGGGCCCGATCACCACCCCGCCCATGTCGCCGACCGTGCACATCATCTTCAGCTCCTCGTCGACGACCATGGAGAGCTCGTCGGTCTCCTTGCGGTCGGCGAGGAAGTCCAGCAGATGCTCCGGCGACGGCCCGGCGGCCGGATACCGGTACGTGCCGCTGATCGGGTTCATCACGACGGTGCCTCCCGACATCCGCACGTGCACCTCCGGGCTGGCCCCGACCAGCGTGCGCCCGCCCGTCTCCCGCCCCCGCCCGTGCAGGGACGACCCTTCGGGCCCCTTCTCGTTTCCGGTGTGGACGACGAACGTCCAGTACGCCCCGCGCTCGCCCGCGAGCAGCCGCCGGAAGAGGGCGAGGGCGTCGGTCCGTCCGAAGCCGGGGATCTCGCCGGTGAACGTGCGTCTGATGACGAAGTTCGCGCCTTCGCCACGGCCGATCTCGTCCTCGACGACCCGCCTGACGGTCTCCGCGTAGACGTCGTCACCGATGTCGAAGCCGCCGCCCTCGACCCGTACGTCATGGGCGGGCAGCAGGTCGAGCGCCTCGGAGAGCGACACCTCGTGCGTCTCGTCGGCGACGAGCACCGAGAGCGGTGTCCCGTCGTCCCGCACGTCGAAGCCGCGCTCCCTGATCTGGCGGAACGGCACGAGCGCGAGCGAGGGACGGTCGCCGACCGGGATGTCGGCGAGCCGTTCCACTTCGTGGACGCGGCCCACCAGCACCTCGACCGTGTCGTGGTCGCGGCCCGGGGTGCGGCGGCGCAGCAGGGCGAAGGCGGGACAGCCGGTGTCGTCGGCGTCCAGCAGTCTGCTGATGATGTCCATCCGTGGTGTTCCTTCCGTGGTGGGAGGAACGGCCCGCAGCAGGTACGAAAAAGGCCGCCCCTCGGGCGGCCTTCGCGGACTTGCGTGTACGCGCAGTCAGTGGGCCGCCGGATGAGCGGTCCACCACCAGTTCTGGGTCGTCTGCGCGAACATGCCGTGAACCCTAACGCATCCGCCCGCGGAGCCATAGCACGTCCCGTGGAGTGGGACGGCCGCGGCGCCGCGGGCGGGCCGGGAGAGGAGCGGTCAGATCAGCAGGTTGAAGATGTTCCAGCCGGTGCCGATCTTGGCGCGGGCCGCGAAGGGCGCAGCGGTGTTGCCCGTGCCCTTGTAGAACCACAGGGTTCCGGACGTGTCCCGGGCGACCAGGTCGGCCTTGCCGTCGCGGTCGAGGTCCCCGGTGCCGGTGAGGTTGCTGTAGATCTGCCAGCCGGTGCCGATCCTGGTTCGGGCGGCGAAGGGCGCCGCCGCGTTGCCGGTGCCCTTGTACAGCCACAGGACGCCGGAGGACTCCCGGGCGACCATGTCGCCCAGGCCGTCACCGTCGAGGTCCGTGGTGGCGGTCAGAGTGTTGTACAGGTTCCACCCGGTGCCGACCTTCTTCCGCGCCTCGAACGGCACCGACGGGTTGCCCGTGCCCGCGTAGAGCCAGAGGACCCCGGCGGAGTCGCGGGCGACCAGGTCGGACCTGCCGTCCTTGGTGACGTCCGAGACACCGAGGATGCGGTTGTAGATCTGCCAGCCGGTGCCGACCTTCAGCCGGGCCTTGAACGGCTGGTCCGGGTTGCCGCTCGCCGCGTAGTACCAGAGCGTGCCGCTCGGCTCGCGGGCCACGGTGTCACCCTTGGCGTCGGCGCGCAGGGTGTCCGGCTTGGTCACCAGGTTGTACGCCTGCCAGCCGCCGCCGACGCGGTACCGGGGGTGGAACGGCGCCGCCGCGCTGCCCGTCCCCTGGTACTGCCACAGCACACCGGAGGAGTCACGGCCGAGCAGGTTGAACCGGTCGGTGCCCGCGTCGGGGGCCACGCCGTCGACCTCCTGGACGTCCTCGGCCCGCACCCACGCCAGGCGGTGGTTGAAGCGGATCGGGATGAACTGTGTGGTGCCCTTCACCAGCGTGCGCGAGGCGGGGTCCGTGACGCCGTCGATCGTGCCGCTGTAGTAGTAGTCGCCGTAGGCGTAGCCGCCGGCCTTCGAGTACTTCTGCCCGGCGAGGACGCTGTACTGCGTCAGCGACTCCGAGTTCCTGTCCTGGACGTCGACCCCGGTTCCCGCGTACGCCGCATCGTCCGGGTAGGCGCGCCCGTAGACCTTGACCGAGGCCAGTCCGGCCTTCGGGGTCAGCAGTTTCTGCGGGTCCGTGGCCGTCGGCAGGGCCGGGTCCGTGTAGCGGCCGCCGGGGTTCTGGAACCAGGCCTTCCTGCCGCCGTACCAGACCGCGGTCCAGTCGGTGCGGACATCGGCGACGACCCACTCGCCGCCGGCCAGGATCTTGTTCGCCCAGTTCGAGCCCTCGGTCCAGGTCTGGGTGCCGAGGTAGGGATCGCCGATGGTGGCCGACGTGGTCGAGGGCTCCGTGTAGAGGTAGCCGAAGTTCGCCGGCTGCGCGGCGACGGCGGTGCCTCCGTACGTCAGTTTCGGCTGGTTCTCCGAGGTGAACGGCGGTACGTAGCGGACCAGCTGGCCCACCTTGACCGGACCGCCCGCGCCGCCGGCCCCCGTGGGGGCGCCCATCAGCGACATGAAGTGGTTCCAGTCCCAGAACGGGCCCGGGTCCCAGTGCTGGGCGCGGACCTTTTCGTTCAGCACGCCGGGGACCTCGTCGTGGCCGATGATGTGCTCACGGTCCAGCGGGATCCCGTACTTCGCCGCCAGGTGCTTCACCAGGGCGGCCGAGGACTCGTACTGGGGCTCGGTGTACCAGCCCGTGCCGTTCTTGAGCGCGTAGCCCTCGTGCTCGACGCCGATCGAGTGCATGTTGACGGTCTTGTTGCCCGCGTGCCAGGCCTCGTTCTTGTTCTCGACCATCTGGGTGACCAGACCGTCCGAGGCGCGGATCATGTAGTGCGCGCTGGCGTACGAGTTCGGGTTCTGGAAGACCGCGAGCGATCCTTCGTAGCTGCCCTCCGTGTCGTGGATGGCGATGTAGCGGATGTCGTAGCCGTTCTCGGGACGGCCGGCGATGTTGTAGTTGCCCCAGTCGTCGGGGGTGGTGTTCTGCTTGTACGCGGCCGGGCGGAAGTCGCAGTTCAGTCCGGACGGGCAGTCCGGGGCCGGCACCGCGGTGGTCGACGCGTACGTCGCCGCCAGGGGCACGGCCGCCGGCTTGGCCGGCTCGACCGACGGGTCGGCCGGGAGGGAGACGTGCTGCCCCTCCGTGGTCGTGCGCTGCTCGCCCGTCCTGATCGACTCGAAGACGCGCTTCGCGAACAGCTCGGCGCCCTTCTTGTCCGGCGACTGGCTGAAGCGGGCGACCGCCGGATACCACTTGCCCGGGTCGTCCGAAAGATCGCCCGCGGCCTCGCGCTGGTACTCGGCGAGCAGGGCGGCACCGGCACGGATGCTGTCCCCGGTGTCACTCTTCAGCGAGTCCGCGGACGCGTCGATCAGTCCGGCGGCCTCGTCGAGCGTGTGCAGCCGGGGGTCGTCCGTGTCGACGGCCTCCTTCGGTGTGGTCCGCAGCGCCTTCTCGGCGTCGAAGTGCTTCTCGACGGCCGGGTCGCCGCTGCGGTTCATGTGCTCGAGCCGGTGCTCGTCGTCGTCCTCGTGGTCCTCGTGGTCCTTCTCGAGGTCGTCCGGGTTCACCTGCGTGAGGCCCATGACGTTGTACGCGCCGGTGGTGCTGGGCATGCCGTCGTGGCTCTCCCAGCGGGTCTGCCGGAACGACACGGCCATCAGCACGCTCTGCGGCACGTCGAACTCGCTCGCCGCGGCCTCGAACTCGGCCTGCAGCTGTGCGCCCGGGGGCGTCGGCGTGCCGTCCGACGAGCCCAGGAACTCGGGCGAGGCCACGGCCACCGTCCCGATCACCGCGGTGGCGACGATCGCCGCGGTGCCTCCCCACAACAGTGCTTTCTTCTTGCGGTCTTTCCGGTGTGCCCGACTCAACGCCCCACCCCTGGGATTGTTTAACTCTTGACGAAGGCGGCGCGAGGGTAGCAGTTGCGGGTGACACCTAAACACCGTCCGGACATTCCGGGCGGTGTCTCAGTCACTGGGCATCGGCCGGGAGTGCTCGGCCGACCCCGTAATGTGGTGTTCGTGACCGTGAACGCTAAGACCACCGCAAGCGGTGGCAACACCTGGCGAAACCTGCCCGCGGCGCAGCAGCCCGAGTACCCCGATGCCGAGGCTCTGCGCGATGTGATCGCGGACCTCGAGTCGTATCCGCCGCTCGTCTTCGCGGGCGAGTGCGACCAGCTGCGCGCCCGGATGGGAGCCGTCGCCAAGGGCGAGGCGTTCCTGCTGCAGGGCGGCGACTGCGCCGAGGCCTTCGACGCCGTGTCCGCCGACCACATCCGTAACAAGCTCAAGACCCTCCTCCAGATGGGTGCGGTGCTGACGTACGCCGCGTCCGTGCCGGTCGTGAAGGTCGGCCGGATCGCCGGCCAGTACTCGAAGCCGCGCTCCAAGCCGACCGAGACCCGCGACGGCGTGACACTCCCGACCTACCGGGGCGACTCCGTCAACGGCTTCGACTTCACCGAGGAGGCCCGCGTCCCGGACCCCGAGCGGCTGAAGCGGATGTACAACGCGTCCGCGTCGACGCTCAACCTGGTGCGCGCCTTCACCACAGGTGGCTACGCCGACCTGCGCCAGGTGCACGCCTGGAACCAGGACTTCGTGAAGTCGTCCCCGTCGGGACAGCGCTACGAGCAGCTCGCGCGCGAGATCGACAACGCGCTCAACTTCATGAAGGCCTGTGGCACCGACCCGGCCGAGTTCCGCACGGTCGAGTTCTACGCCTCGCACGAGGCCCTGCTGCTGGACTACGAGTCGGCGCTGACCCGTGTGGACTCGCGCTCCGGGCAGCTGTACGACACGTCGGGCCACATGGTCTGGGTCGGTGAGCGCACCCGCCAGATGGACGGCGCGCACATCGAGTTCGCGTCCAGGATCCGCAACCCCCTCGGTGTGAAGCTCGGCCCGACGACGACGGTCGACGAGGCTCTGCAGTACGTCGAGAAGCTGGACCCGGAGCGCGAGCCCGGCCGGCTGACCTTCATCGTCCGCATGGGCGCCGACAAGGTCCGGGACAGGCTCCCGCAGCTGGTCGAGAAGGTCACGGCGTCCGGCGCGACGGTGGCCTGGGTGACCGACCCGATGCACGGCAACACCTTCGAGGCGGCCTCCGGCCACAAGACGCGGCGCTTCGACGACGTGCTCGACGAGGTCAAGGGCTTCTTCGAGGTCCACAAGGAGCTCGGCACCCACCCGGGCGGCATCCACGTGGAGCTGACCGGCGACGATGTCACCGAGTGCGTGGGCGGCGGCGACGAGATCTTCGTCGACGATCTCCACCAGCGCTACGAGACGGCCTGCGACCCCCGGCTCAACCGCAGCCAGTCGCTGGACCTGGCGTTCCTGGTGGCGGAGATGTACCGCGATCAGTGAGCTCGTCGATGAGCGGCTGACATGCGCCGATGGGGCGCGGATCCATGTGATCCGCGCCCCACGGTCGTATGGGGGCTTTTACGACCCCGGGGCGGCGGGTAAGGTTAGGTTAGCCTCACCGATCAATCGGGACGGCACCACTTATCGATCCCGCCGGGAGGTGAACCGCGTGTACGTCTGCTCGTGCTTCGGCATCACGGAGAAGCAGGTCAAGGAGCACGCGGAGTCGGGTGCGTGCACCCCCCGCCAGATTGCCTCGGTCTCCAAGGCCGGCACGGACTGTGGCTCGTGCGTGCGTCGTATCCAGGGAATCCTCGGTCGGGGCACCTGTCCCCGCCGCGAGATGATCGAGCAGGGTGTGAACGCCCTCGCGGTCGAGGCCGAGCAGGATCCCGCGCTGAGCGAAGCAGGCGCACTGGCCGAAGTCACCCTGAGCGAAGCCGCCTAGCCGCGTCCGCGCGGGATCGCGGGTGTCCTGAGCGCCCTGGGTGCCGCGAGTGTCAGCTCTCGGGCTGTTCGATGACCTGGGCGATGTAGAGCGGCTCACCGAGCTTCTCGACCAGCTCCAGCTGGGTGTCGAGATAGTCGATGTGGTGCTCCTCGTCCGCCAGGATCGACTCGAAGATGTTCGCGGACGTGATGTCGCCCTTGTTCCGCATGACCTCGATCCCGCGCCTCAGCCGGTCGATCGCCTCGACCTCGATCTGCCGGTCCGCCTGGAACATCTCGGTGACCGTCTGTCCGATCCGGACATGGAAGAGCCGCTGGTAGTTCGGCAGGCCCTCGAGGAAGAGGATCCGGTCGGTCAGGACCTCCGCGTGCTTCATCTCGTCGAAGGATTCCGCCCGGGTGTACTTCGCGAGCTTCGTCCAGCCGAAGTTCTCCTGCATCTTCGCGTGCAGGAAGTACTGATTGATCGCGGTCAATTCGGCAGTCAGCTGCTCATTGAGGAACTCGATGACCTCGGGGTCGCCCTGCATCGCAGAGGCTCCTTCCGCGCGTGTGACTGGGGCTGGATGCGCGCATCCTCGCACCGTGATCGAGGAGCGTCCAGTAAGTGCATGCTTAGTAGGAGTTGCCCGAATCGGCCCAGACCTGGTCATGACCACCCCTCCTGGTCTGTCACCATTGAAGGCATGGGTCAGCCGGAGAGCCGGGAATTTCGCGAGTCAGAGCAGTCCGAGCTTCCTCCGGGGCAGCGACTGCAGCGTGGCTGGCCCGTCACCCACTACGGGCCCGTCCCCAAGTTCAAGCCGGACCGCTGGGAGTTCCGTGTCTTCGGCGCGACGGCCGACGGTGACAAGCGCTGCTGGAACCACGAGGAGTTCTCGGCCCTGCCGTTCGCCACGGTCGTGGCCGATCTGCACTGCGTGACGAAATTCAGCATGCTGGGGGCCGAATGGGGCGGGGTGCCCGCCCGTACGATCGTCGATCTGGCCCCGCCGGCGCCGTCCGTCAGCCATGTCATGGTCTGGGCCGAGTACGGCTTCAGCGCCAATATGCGGCTCTCCGACTTCCTCTCCGAGCGCACGATCTTCGCCACCCACAAGGACGGCGAGCTGCTCACCGCCGAGCACGGTTTCCCGCTGCGGCTGATCGTCCCGCATCTGTACGCGTGGAAGGGCCCCAAGTGGGTGCGGGGCGTGGAGTACATGACCTGCGACCGCCGCGGCTTCTGGGAGGAGCGGGGGTACCACAACCTCGGCGATCCCTGGCGGGAGCAGCGCTACTCCTACCAGGAGGAGCCGGGGGACGGTCCCGAGTTCTAGGCCTGTCGCCCTCGCCCCCCGGTGCCGGCCCTCAGTGGTGGTACTGGTGGACCACCGCATGGCCCTTGCCGCGGCCGATCATCCACTTGTTGACCGGAGTGGTGACGAGGAAGGCGACGAGGAAGGCGAAGGCCAGGGCGCCCCAGAACAGCGCGTCGGTGACGTGTGCGTCCATGGCGCCCGGAACGATCAGCAGGACGCCGTTGTCGACGATCTCCATCACCAGGATGGAGACGGTGTCCGCGGCCAGGGCGACGCCGATGGCGGCCTTCAGCGGGAGCCCCGCGCGCAGGACCGGCGAGATGGTCAGCGAGTAGCCGAAGACGAAGGCCAGGGCGATCGCGAGGGTCATCGTCGGGGTGTTCCCCCAGCCGAGTGCAGTGCCGATGATCATGCCGAGGACCTCGCCGATGGCGCAGCCGGTGAGGCAGTGGAGAGTGGCCCTGGCGGCCATGGACCAACTGGCTCCGCCGCCGCCGTGTCCGGTGTGACCGTGGTCCGCGTGGGCGTCGAGTCCGGCGTGAGTGCCGTGCTCGGTGTGAGCGCCGTGTCCGGCGTGGTGGTGCGCGTGTGCCTCGTGCTCCATTCGAGAACCCCCATAGCAAGGTGACCGCTCCTGTCCACAGCAGGAACGGTATACCCCTGGGGGGTATTCCTCAAGGGAGGTTCGTCGGTCGAAGTCCCTTCAGCCGCGCCACGTCCGCCGCATACGCGTCCTTGGGTCCCGGAGTCTCGATGATCAGCGGCACGCCTTCGGCCGCCGGATGCGCCATCAGCGCCCGGAACGGTTCCTCACCGATCTGACCTGCACCGATGTTCGCGTGACGGTCCTTGCGTGCGCCCACCACGTCCTTGGAGTCGTTCGCGTGGATCAGCTTCAGCCGCCCTTCTCCGACGGTGTCCACCAGCAGATCCAGGGTCTCCTTCACCCCGCCCGGCGCCGCCAGATCGTGCCCGGCCGCGAAGACATGGCAGGTGTCCAGGCAGATGCCCAGCTTGGGGTGGGCGTCCAGGGCCTCGAAGTACGGGCCGAAGTCCCATGTCCTGGAGCAGAGCGAGAAGCCCTGCCCGGCCGTCGACTCCAGCAGCAGGAAGGGGTCGTCGTCGTGGGTCAGCTCGTCGAGCAGCGGCAGCATCAGCTCCCGTGCCTGCGCGAGTGCCACCTCGCGCGTGCGGCCGCCGGTGGCCGAGCCGGTGTGCACCACCACACCCAGCGCGCCGATCTCGCGGCCCCGGCGCAGCGAGTGCCGCAGCGACTCCACGGACCTCTCGGCGGTCGCCTCGGTGTGCGAGCCGAAGTTGATCAGGTACGGGGCGTGGACGTACGCGGTGATCCCCTCGGCCGCGCACTCCGCCCGGAACTGCTCGTCCTGCGCGGGGTTCCCGGCGGGCGTCGCCCAGCCGCGCGGATTGGCGACGAAGACCTGGACGGTCTCCGCGCCGATCTCCCGTGCGTACGTCAGACCGGCCCTGGCGAGTCCGCCGGCCACCGGAACATGGGCGCCGACAGCGTTGCGCATCCGCTCTAGATTCCCTTGGTCTTGATGGTGATCGTGCTGCCCTCGGGCGCCTGCTCGCCGCCCTCCACGGACTGGCTCTCGACCTTGTTGCCGAGGAAGGGGAAGTTGCGCTCGACCTTGACCTCGAATCCCGCCTTCTCCAGCTCCTGGCGCGCGGCGGCGACCGCCATGCCGGTGACGTCCGGGACGTCGATCATGCGCGGGCCCTTGGAGACGGTGAGGGTGACCGTCTCGCCCTTCGCGGCCTGCCCGCCGTCGGCCGGGGACTGCACGGCGACGGTGCCGGCGCCCTCGGGGGAGTGCACCCGCGCAGGGGCGACCTCGACCTTCAGCCCTTCCTCCCGCAGGGCGCTGGTCGCGTCCTCGACGGACTCGCCGACCACACCCGGTACGTCGATGGGGGCGCCCTTGCTGACGACGAGCGCGACCGCCGAGTCGGGGCGACGGTCGGTGCCTGCGGCCGGGTCCGAGCCGATGACGGTCCCCTGCGCGGCCTCCACGCTGAACTCCTTGGTGACCACGCCCGGGGCGAGCCCCACCTTGCGCAGCGCGTTCTTCGCCTCGGCGAGCGTCATTCCCTCGAGCTCCGGGACCTCGACGATCTCGGGGCCGCGGGAGACGACGAGGGAGACCGAGCCGTTGTCGCGGATGCGCTGACCCGGGTCGGGGTCGATGTCCATGACCGTGCCGCGCCGGTAGACGTCGCTGAAGCCCTGTGTGGTCCGCTCGACGTCGAGCCCGGCGTCCGTGAGGCGCTCCTTGGCGGCGGCCTCCGTCTGCCCGAGGATGGGAGGGACGCGGGTGAACTGTCCGGAGTTGATGTACCAGACGCCGCCCACGCCGAGGAGCAGCACGGCAGCGACGACCGCGGCGATGACGCCGCGCCGGGGCGCCGGGGTGCGGCGTGCCGAGGTCCGCGGGGGCGGCATCTCCAGACGGCTGGTCTGGTGGACCGCGGCCCGGGGGATCACGCTCGTACGGTCGTCGGACCCGGCAGCGCCGTCGGGGTCCGCGGTCCGCGCCTGCGGCGGTACCGCGTCGAGCTGGTCGTCCGTGAGGGCGGCGCGCCCCTCACGGGTCTGCGCGAGCAGCGCGACGGCGTCGTACGGCCGGAGGTCCGGGGTGCGGGCGGTCGCGCTCGCGACGAGCGCGTCCAGCTCCGTCGCGAGCCCGGGCACGGCGGCGGACGGGGCCGGCACGGCCTCGTTGAGGTGCTGATAGAGGACCTGGGCGGGAGTGTCGCCCGCGTACGGCTTGGCGCCGGTGAGCATCTCGTACAGGACGACACCGCAGGCGTAGACGTCGGCGCGGGTGTCGGCGGTGCCGGACTCGATCTGCTCGGGTGCGAGGTAGGACACGGTGCCGAGGACCGATCCCGTGGTGTTCGTCACGGCTCCCACCGCCCGGACCAGCCCGAAGTCGGCGACCTTGACCCGGCCGTCGTCGCCGATCAGGACGTTCTCCGGCTTCATGTCCCGGTGCACGAACCCGGCGCGGTGCGCGGCACCGAGCGCCGCCAGCACCGGCTCCAGGATGTCGAGCGCGGCCCGCGGCTGGAGCGCGCCGCGCTCGCGCAGCACGTCGCGGAGGGTGCACCCGGCGACGTACTCCATCGCGAGATAGACGTACGCGCCCTGAGCGCCCTGGTCGTACACCCCCACCACGTTGGGGTGCGACAGCCGCGCCACGGACTTCGCCTCCCGGATGAAGCGCTCCACGAACGACGCGTCCGTCGCGAGTGCAGGATGCATCACCTTGAGGGCGAGCACACGGTCGAGACGGGTGTCCACGGCCCGGTAGACCGTGGCCATCCCGCCGACGGCGATGCGCGCGTCGACGCGGTAGCGGCCGTCGAGCAGCTGCCCGACGAGGGGGTCCTGAAGCGTCGTATCCACGCAGCGAGTCTACGAGCCGCGCCACGTCTTCCCGTCCCCTCGGGCACTGCCCGGGCCCGTACTGCAGCGCACCTGTGACCCACCGGGGGCATTCCCCTGCCCGGCCCCGTCCCCCTCGGACCCGGGGTGTGCCCCGGCACCGGCGTACGGGCCGGGGTGTCCGTACTCGATCGCCGGACGGGCTTGATGTGTGTCCCGGCACCGTCCGGCGGCCCGGGTGTCCGTACTCGATCACCGGACGGGCTGGAACTGCGCCCGGCACCGGCGGACGGGCACCGGACGTTCTCGGAGGCGGCCCGTGCGCGCCGAGTGGGCGTTGCCCGCTAGAACGCCGGGCGTTCCGGGTCCGGGGCCGCTCGGCCCTCCGCCGGCGACGAGGCCTCCGCGAAGTGCCGACGCGGGATACGGCCCGCCCGGTGGGCGAGGCGGCCCGTGCGCGCCGAGTGGGCGTTGCCCGCTAGAACGCCGGGCGTTCCGGGTCCAGGGCCGCTCGGCCCTCCGCCGGCGACGAGGCCTCCGCGAAGTGCCGACGCGGGATACGGCCCGCCCGGTGGGCGAGGCGGCCCGCCTCGACCGCGTGGCGCATCGCCTCGGCCATGAGCGCGGGCTCCTGCGCCCGCGTGACCGCCGACGCCAGCATCACCCCGGCACACCCCAGCTCCATCGCGAGGGCCGCGTCCGACGCCGTGCCCGCACCCGCGTCCAGGATCACCGGGACGCTCGCCTGCTCGACGATGAGCTGGAAGTTGTGCGGGTTGCGGATCCCCAGCCCGGACCCGATCGGCGAGCCCAGCGGCATGATCGCCGCGCAGCCCACCTCCTCCAGCTTCCGCGCCAGCACCGGGTCGTCGTTCGTGTACGGCAGCACGGTGAAGCCGTCGTCGACCAGCACCTCCGCCGCGTCCAGCAGCTCGATCGGGTCGGGCAGGAGTGTGCGCTCGTCCGCCACGACCTCCAGCTTGATCCAGTGCGTCCCGAGCGCCTCGCGTGCGAGCCGCGCGGTCAGCACGGCCTCGCCCGCCGTGAAGCAGCCCGCCGTGTTCGGCAGGACCTGGATGCCCAGCCGCTTCAGCACGGACAGGACGGACCCCTGCACGGTCGGATCGAGCCGGCGCATCGCCACGGTCGTGAGCTCCGTACCGCTCGCGACCAGCGCGCGCTCCAGTACGTCGAGGCTCGGCGCCCCGCCCGTACCCATGATCAGCCGGGACGAGAACTCCACCCCGCCCAACACAAAACGGTCATCCGCCATAGCCTCGATCAGCCTCCCTGCACCGCGGTGAGGACCTCGACCCGGTCGCCCTCGCCCAGCAGCGTCCCGGACCACTCGCCCCGCGGGACGACGGTCTCGTTCACGGCCGCCGCGACCCCGGACGGTGCCGCAGTCAGCGTCGCGACCAGCGCGTCCAGCGTGGTGCCTGCCGTGATGTCCCGCGGTTCTCCGTTCACGGACACGATCGTGGACCCGGTGGACCCGGTGGACCCGGTGGACCCGGTCATGCGGTTACCTCCTGACGTACGGGAGAGAAGCGGCGGGGGGTGAAGGGCTTTGCCTCTTCCGGCAGTTCCCCGGTGACCAGCGCATGTGCCATCACGTCGCCCGTCACCGGCGTGAGCAGCACGCCGTTGCGGTAGTGCCCGGTCGCCAGCAGCAGCCCGGGCAGTTCAGTCGGCCCGAGCAGCGGCGCGTTGTCCGGGGACCCCGGTCGCAGACCGGCGCGCGTCTCGGTGAGCGGCAGCTCGGTGAGGCCCGGCACCAGCTCGTGGGCGTCGCGCAGCAGCTGGTACACCCCGCCCGCAGTGACCGTCGTGTCCCAGCCGAGCTCCTCGCTCGTCGCGCCCACCACCAGCTCGCCGTTCTCGCGCGGCACGAGATAGACGTGGCTGCCGCGTACCAGGGCCCGCACTGTCCGTGACAGGAACGGCGCGTACGGGCGCGGCACCGTCAGCCGCAGCACCTGCCCCTTCACCGGCCTGACCGGCGGCAGTACCTCCTCCGGCACGCCCTCCAGCCGGCCGCTCAGACTGCCCGCGGCCAGCACCACCTGCTCGGCGGCCACCTCGCGGCCCCCGTCGAGCACGGCTCCGGCCGCCCGGTCCCGTACCACCGACAGCCGCTCGACCCAGGCGCGGTGGAACGTCACGCCCGCCCGCTCGCACGCCGCGACGAGGGCCTTCGCCAGCCGCCGCGGATCGATCTGGTGGTCGCCGTCCACCCGCAGCCCGCCGCGCACGCCGGGCGCGAGCATCGGTTCGAGGCGCCGGCACTCCCGGCCGGTGAGCCACTCCGACTCCAGTCCGGATCGGTGCTGCAACGCGTGGAGTTCGCGCAGATGCGCCCGGTCGTCCGTGTCGAGGGCTACGGCGAGCGTCCCGCACCGGCGGTATCCGGTGTCCTGCCCGCTCGCCTCCTCCAGCTCCGCGACGAAGTCCGGATAGCGACGCGCGGAGGCGAGATTGAGGCCGAGGAGCATCTCCTCGCCGTAGTGGAGCTCGGTGACGGCCGCGAGCATGCCGGCCGCGACCCGCGCGGCCCCGCCGCCCGGTTCGGGGTCGGCGACCGCGGTGCTCAAGCCGCGCTGTGCCGCCCGCCAGGCGGTGACGAGGCCGATGATTCCGCCCCCGATGACAAGGACGTCCGTCGTCGTCGCCGAAGGCCCTGTCGATGAATGCCCCGTTGGTGCATGTGCCGTCGGTGCACGTCCTGTACGCGATGGCTGCATACGTGGATGCATGGCGTCCAGACCCTCCCTTCGCCGGCATGACCCGGATCAGGTTCGTACGGTCGGAGGCCGCCTCAGCCTCCCTCTCAGCCCGGTGCTCCGGGCTCCCGCGAGTAGCAGTACGGTGACCAGCCTAACCCCCGCCCTCAACTCTCAGTAAGGGAGCCCGCACTGTGGCCCGCTCGCTCGACGGACTCGTGCTCGTCCCGGTCGCCGACCAGGCGCCGGGCCAGGTCGGTACGCGGACCCGGTTCGCCTACCACGAGGAGCAGGGCCGGATCTGGGCCGACTACGCGGGCGGTGACGTGGTTCGCGGCCATCTCGTCGGCACGCGCGAGGGCGACCGGCTGGACTTCCGCTACGTCCAGCTGAAGCAGGACGGGACGACATCTTCCGGGCACTGTGTCGCGACGGTCCTGGAGCTGCCCGACGGGCGGGTGCGGCTGGAGGAGACCTGGGAATGGGAGTCCCAGGAAGGCAGCGGCACGAGCGTGGTCGAACAACCGGCTTCCTGACGATCCGTCAAGTGGCTAGGGTGGCCGGGTGAGCGAGCAGACAACGCAGAGTCGCCGTGTCGTGATCGTCGGGGCCGGCATGGCCGGCGTCCAGACCGCCGTGGCCCTCCGCGATCAGGGCTTCTCCGGCACCATCACCCTCATCGGCGCCGAGCCGCACCAGCCGTACGACCGCCCGCCGCTCTCCAAGGCCGTCCTCCTCGGCAAGGCGGAGGGCTCCGCCCTCGACATCGACTTCGACGCACTCCGGGTCGATCTCCAGCTGGGCCGCGAGGTCGACGGCCTGCGCGCGGACGACCATGAGCTCGACACCCCGTCGGGGCCCGTCCCGTACGACATCCTCGTCATCGCCACCGGCGCCGAGCCCATCACCCTGCCCGGCACCGAGGGGGTCCCCGGCGTCCATCTGCTGCGCACGCTCGACGACGCGGAACGGTTGCGTCCGGTGCTGGAGCGGCAGCACGACATCGTGGTGGTCGGCGCCGGCTGGATCGGCGCCGAGTTCGCCACCGCCGCCCGCGAGGCGGGCTGCGCCGTCACCGTCGTCGAGGCCGCCGACCGCCCGCTCGCGGGCGCCCTGCCCGCCGAGGTCGCCGCGCCGATGGCCGGCTGGTACGCGGAGAGCGGCACAGAGCTCCTCACCGGCGTTCGCGTCGCGGGCATCGAGCCGGGTGAGGTCGTCCTCGCGGACGGCCGGCGGCTCCCGGCCGGGGCCGTCGTCGTCGGCATCGGCGCGCGTCCCGCCACCGGCTGGCTCGCGGGCTCGGGCATCGCCATCGGCGCGGACGGCTCGATCACCGCGGACGAGCGGCTGCGTACGTCGCAGCCCGATGTGTACGCCGTCGGCGACTGCGCCTCCTTCCCGTCCGGCCGCTACGGGAAGCGGCTCCTCGTCCACCACTGGGACAACGCGCTGCAGGGCCCGCGCACGGTCGCCGCGAACGTCGTGGCCGAGGGGGAGGACGCCGCGCCGCAGATCTACGACCCGGTGCCGTACTTCTGGTCCGAGCAGTTCGGCCGCTTCGTGCAGTACGCGGGTCACCACGAGGGCGCAGGGACACTCGTATGGCGGGGCGCCCCGGCGGCCGGTTCCGCCTGGTCGGTGCTGTGGCTGCGGGACGGCGTGCTGGTCGCCGTGCTCGCGGTCGGCAGGCCCCGGGACCTGGCCCAGGGACGCAGGCTCATCGAGACCGGCGCGCGGCTCGACCTGGTGCGTGCGGGGGACCCCGGTGTCCCTCTGAAGGCGGCAGCTCTCTAGGGTCCGGCTACCGACTGTCAGCCCGGGATGGCACGCTTGTCCCGTGACCGAGATTGACGCAAAGATCGATGCTCTCGTCCCCGCCTGGCTCCACCTGCCGGACATCGCGGAAAAGCTCGATGTCGAGGTGACGCGCGTACGGCAGTTGGTCAAGGAGGGCCAGCTGATCGCCGTGCGGCGCGGTGAGAACCGGACGCTTCAGGTGCCGGCCGCCTTCATCAAGGGCGACAAGGTGGTCAAGGGTCTCAGTGGGACCCTGACGCTCCTGAGGGACGACGGCTTCAGCGACGAAGAGATGCTGGAGTGGCTCTTCACGCCGGACCCCACCCTCCCGGGGACCCCCGCGGAGGCCCTCAGCGAGAATCGTGGCACGGAGGTGAAGCGCCGGGCCCAGGCGCTCGCCGTCTGAGGTCCTGACGAGACCACACCACATCGCACCGCACCGCACCACGGGAAGCGTGGTGTACGGACCGGGGCGGGGTACGCTTCGCAGCCCCGCCCCAGGTCCCGTACGCCGACGGAACCAGTTCCGACCTGCCGACCGACGGCCGGTCCCAACGGGGGGAGCACCTCATGTCCACGCTTCGCGAGCGCCTGTCCGATGCCCGGCTCTATCTGTGCACGGACGCCCGCAAGCACCAGAAGGACCTCCCCGAGTTCCTGGACGCCGTGCTCTCCTGCGGCGTGGACATCGTGCAGCTGCGCGACAAGGGCATGGAGGCAGGCGAGGAGCTGGAGCACCTCGCCGTGTTCGCCGACGCCTGCCGCCGCCACGGAAAGCTCCTCGCGGTGAACGACCGGGCCGATGTCGCCCACGCCATCGGCTCCGACGTGCTGCACCTGGGCCAGGGCGACCTGCCCGTGCCGGCCGCGCGGGCGATCCTCGGGGACGACGTGCTCATCGGCCGCTCCACACACGCGGAGGCCGAGGCCGCCGCGGCCGCCGTCGAGCCCGGAGTGGACTACTACTGCACCGGGCCCTGCTGGCCCACGCCCACCAAGCCGGGCCGCCATGCCCCGGGCCTCGACCTCGTGCGGTACGCGGCCTCGCTGCCGCAGGAGCGCCCCTGGTTCGCCATCGGGGGGATCGACGCGGGCAATCTCGACCAGGTGCTGGACGCCGGAGCCCGCCGTGTCGTCGTCGTCCGGGCGATCACGGAGGCCGACGACCCTGCCGTCGCGACCGCCGATCTCAGCAAGCGGATACGGGCCTACGGACGGAAGGGCTGACGGCGAACACCCGGTGTCCGATGGGTGGACAACGGTTGGGCACCCCAGATGCCCTGGATAATCTGCGAGCATGGCCCTCGGCACAGCTTCCACCAGGACGGATCGCGCACGCACCGTGCGCGAGATGCTTGCGACCGGCAGGACGTCGTACTCCTTCGAGTTCTGGGCGCCCAAGACCGAGAAGGGCGAGCGGAACCTCTGGAACGCACTGCGCCGGGTCGAGGCCGTGGGGCCGAGCTTCGTCTCCGTGACGTACGGCGCGGGCGGCTCCACCCGGGCGGGCACGGTCAAGGCCACCCAGAAGATCGCCGCGGACACCACTCTGACGCCGGTCGCGCACCTCACCGCGGTCGACCACTCCGTCGCCGAGCTGCGGAACATGGTCGGCCAGTTCGCCGACGCCGGGATCCGGAACATTTTGGCGCTGCGCGGCGACCCGCCCGGCGACCCGATGGGCGAGTGGGTCAGACACCCGGATGGGGTGACGTACGCCGCCGACCTGGTCCGGCTGATCAAGGACTCCGGGGACTTCTGCGTCGGTGTCGCGGCCTTCCCCGAGATGCACCCCCGGTCGACCGACTGGGACACGGACATCGAGCACTTCGTGGACAAATGCCGAGCCGGTGCCGACTATGCGATCACCCAGATGTTCTTCCGTCCTGAGGACTATCTGCGGCTTCGTGACCGGGTCGCCGAGGCCGGCTGCGAAACCCCGATCATCCCCGAGATCATGCCCGTCACCAGCGTGAAGCAGATCGAGCGCTTCGGCCGGCTCAGCAACGCGGCCTTCCCGGCAGACCTGGAAGAGCGGATCCGCGCGGTGAGCGACGACCCCGCCGCTGTACGCTCCATGGGCATCGAGTTCGCGACGGAGTTCTGCGCACGGCTGCTCTCCGAGGGTGTCCCCGGGTTGCACTTCATTACGCTCAACAACTCCACGGCAACGCTCGAAATCTACGAGAATCTCGGACTGCACGAGCAGTCGTAACCGGCCACACCCGCCACTACCCCCGGCGGCGGCCGATGAGAGGGGCGGGCATGGGCTGGACGGTGCTCTACATCGCGTTCGGCATTGTCGCGCTGTGGCTGCTCGGCGAGGTGCTGCTGCAGTACAAGGCGCGGCTGCGCTGGCGGCTGCTCGCGTTCGTCGGATTCCTCGGTGTCGTCCTCGGCGTGCTGATGCCGAACGTGATCGTGATCGCGGTCGGTGCGGTCGCCTTCGCGACCGGACAGACGTACGTCACGCTCTCCTTCCGGCGTGGCTTCTCCACGGGTTGGGCGATCGGCGGCAGCCCGGGCTCGAGCCGTCGGCGCAAGTCCGGCGACGGCGGCGCCCTGCGCGAGCCCACGCTCGAGGTGTCGGACCTCTCCTACGAGCCGCACGAGGCATACGAGCCGCACGAGGCGCACGAGGAGCCGTCGGCGGCGGAGCGGACGGCGGTCTACGAGCCGATGCCGCTGCCCGAGGACACCGGCCAGTACGGCATCTACAGGGACACCGCGTATGCGGCGAGCCAGGGCGGGAGCGTCGGTCAGGGGCAGGCCCAGGGGTACGGCCAGGGTCCCGCGCAGGACGAGTATCCGTACGGCGGGTACGACACGTACTCCTCGCCCTACGAGCAGCCGACCGCGGCCCAGGCCCAGGACGCCTACGCCGCGCAGTACGACTACGGCACGGGCCAGCAGCAGTACGCCGCCTACTCCGACCCGTACATCGGCAGCCAGGGCTACGGCTCGTACGACAGCCACGACGGCCGGCAGCAGTACAACGACCCCTACGCCGCCCAGCAGGGCTACAACGAGACACCGCCCGGCGGGGTCTGGGTGCCGCAGCAGCGCGACAGTGATCAGCACGTCCCGCCGGTGCCCCCCAAGCCGCCGCAGCAGCCCTCGCCGTACGGCTACGACCAGAACGACTATGACCAGAACGGTTACGACCAGAACGGCTACGACCAGAACGGCTACAACGGCCAGGCGTACCGCTACTGAAACCGGCTACGACCGGGACCGGAGCTCACTGCGAGCCGCGGAAGCCCTCGCCCTCCACGATCAGCCCCGCCACCAGCGCGCCCGACATGCCCGCATGCGCCAGTCCGCCGCCCGGGTGTGCCCAGCCGCCCGCGAGATACAGGCCCGGCAGCCGGGTGCTGTTCGACGGACGCAGACACCGGCCCCCGTCCCCGGCGAGCGCCGGCGGGCGCACGCGCCCGGTCTCGTCCGGGGTGAGGACCTCGCGCCACAGCAGCCGCTCGCGTATGTCCGGAACCACCGGTCGTGCCGCGGCGATGACCGTCTCCGCGTGACGCTCGCGCAGGGACTCGTCCGCCCAGTCGATGCCGGAGGGCCCACCGCCCGGGGCGACCGTCGCGGTGAGCGTGACCGCTTCGTGGGAGTCGTCGGGGCGGGCGGTCGGATCGTCCGGTCGCAGCACGGTGACCGTCGGACGCTCGGCGAGCGTGCCGCCGAAGACCGCCGCGGCCTCCGCGGCCGGATCGGGGGAGTGCACCACCGTCCGGTGGACGGTGCCCTTGGGACGGGCGCCGCGCAGCGCCAGCAGGACCGTGAACCTGCCCGGAGCGCCCTCCGCCGCCTCGGGCCGTACGTCGCCCTCCTGCCAGGGCAGGAGACCTCCGAGGCCGGACGCACCTGCGCCCGCCACCACATGGTCGGCGTCCACGGCCCGGCTTCCCCCAGGGCCTCCGGCACGGGAGGGCCCCTCGGAAAGCTGCAGGCCCGCCGCCCGGCCGTCCTTCTCGACGACGCCCGTCACCTCTGCGTTGAAGACGAACTCCACCCTGCGCTCCAGGCAGCGCTCGTACAGCGCACGCGCCAGCGCCCGCATCCCGCCCCGGACGTACCAACTCCCGAACGTCTGCTCCATGTACGGCAGCAGGGCGGCGCTCGCCGGGGTGTGCCGCGGATCCAGTCCGTACGACAGCGCACATGCGTCGAGCAACGCGCCGAGACGGGGATCGGCCAGCTCCCAGGCACCGACCTCGGCGAGCGTGCGCGCCTGGCGCGTACGCAGCATGCGGCGCTGCCGCAGCGCCGGATACGGATCGCGGCCGAGCACCTGCCAGTCGGGCCGCAACGGCTCCTCCAGCAGCGGCCGCCGCGAACGGTCCCAGGCGTCCCCGGCGCGCCCGAGGAACTCGCCCCAGCGCCCGCCCGCCCCGGCCCCCAGCGCCGCGTCCAGCGCGGACACGACGCCCCCGCGCGAGGCATTGGGCAGCGAGACGGTCGTGCCGTCCGCGAAGACGTGCCGGCTAGCGGGGTCGACCTGGGCGAGCTCGACCCGGCCCTCCAGCGGCTCCTTGCCGGTCTTGACGAACAGATCCCGGTAGACGGCGGGCAGATGCAGCAGACCGGGGCCGGTGTCGAACGCGAACCCGTCGCGCTCGAACCCGCCCACCGCGCCGCCGAACGTCGCCGAGCGCTCGAACACCGTCACCCGGTGCCCCGCCACGGCCAGCCGCGCCGCCGCCGCCATGGCGCCCATCCCGGCGCCGATCACCGCAATCCGTCCCATGTCAGCGACTTTATCGACCCCCACTGACAGCCCGTCGCCGCGCCCCGGGTTCCGACACGGGTGGGCCTGCGGCCGGCCCGTTCCCCACCCGTCCGCCCTTTCCCGGCTGCTCGATGTGCGGCTCCGTGGCTGAGGGCATGCGCAGGTCCGGGGCACGCCCACTAGCGTCCCGTCGGCCCGCCCGCGATCGCCGCACAGGCTCGGAACGAGCCCTTCGCCAGAGGCGTCAGCGTGGCGGACGGTCGGGCAGCCCGGCCGCGGCCGCCAGCCGTTTCTCCTCGCGCCGCTGCGCCATCCGGCGCAGAAAACGGCGGATCCGCGAGGCGAGGAAGACCAGTGTCACGAGGCCCAGCACGAGCAGTGTCGCCGCGATGATCGCCGCAGGCAGCGGATGGAACATCGCGAAGGTGATGATTCCGGCGACACCGAGGTCCTCGGTCGTGCTCATGGCGATGTTGCTGAACGGCTCCGGGGACGTGTTGATCGCCATCCTCGTCCCGGCCTTCACCAGATGGCTCATCAGCGCCGTCGACCCGCCGACTGCACCGGCCGCGAGCTCCGGCAGCGAACCGCTCTCCCCGGCCAGCAGCGCCGCCACGACCGCGCCCGCCAACGGCCGGATCACCGTGTGGACGGAGTCCCACGCCGAGTCGACGTACGGGATCTTGTCCGCCACCGCCTCGCACAGGAAGAGCACACCCGCGGCGACCAGCACATCCGTGCGCTGGAGAGACTCGGGCACCTCGTCGCTGATGCCGGTCGCGCCGAACAGGCCGAGCAGCAGGACCACCGCGTACGCGTTGATTCCACTGGCCCAGCCGCTCGTGAAGACGAGGGGGAGTACGGACACGGACGCGATCGTAACCAGCGAGCGCCGGATCCGGGTGGGGATGAGCGCGGGCGTCTGAGTACCCGTACCCAGGTGAGGAGATGAGTACCTGCGCGGATGGGCTCTCACCTGCGCAGACGGGAGAGTGGAGACCACGGGAGGGCGCGGCGTCGGCACCGCCGGCACGGGGCGGCGGAACGGCGCGGCGCACCGACCGAACGGGGGTTGCCCGGACCAGGGGGAACAGCGGTACAGGGCAACGGGGGTAACGGGGAATCGGGGGAAACGCCGGTCCGGTGAGCTCGGGGGGATCGAGCTTCACCGGACCGGCACTTTTCTGTCCTCCGTGCGGGCTACCGCCCGCTGACCCGCCCGTGCAGCAGCCGGGACAGCGCCGCGTGCACATCGTCGATCGACCGCTCCGGCTGGAACGCCTGCCAGTCGAGTGCCGCCACCAGCACCATGCCCACGAGCGCCGCAGCGGTGAGCGGAATGTCGATCTCGTCGCTCAGCTCACCCCGCTCGACACCCTCCCTCAGGACCGTTTCGACGACGGCGACCGCCTGCTGACGGACCACCAGCAGTGTGGACTGCCAGGCCCGGTTGGTGCGCCAGAGCTCGGCGACGTACAGCTGCGTGAAGGCCGGGTAGCGGTCGATGAAGCCCAGACCCGCCTTGATCATCGCGTCCAGCGCCTCGACCTTGGTGCCGCCGCGCTCATCCGTCTCGTCGGCGGCGGCCTGCAGCGACGCGGTGAGCAGACCGACCCCGTACCGCAACAGCTCCTCGAAAAGTTCGGTCTTGCTCTTGAAGTTGTAGTAGACGGTGCCCTTGGCGACTCCGGCCCGTTCGGCGATCTCGTCGACCGTCGTCGCGGAGAAGCCCTGTTCGGCTATGAGGGTCACGGCCGCCTCGTAGAGCTTGGCCCGCGTCGCCTGTCTCCGGGTGCTGCTGCTGTTCATGGGGTCGATTCTCACAGGCTCAGCTCCGGGTGGAGACGGTCGAACGTCCACACCTGCTTGCGCCGCGCGGACACGGCGGTCAGCGCGAGCGCCCCCGCGGTGAAGGCGAGCAGGACCGCCGTTCCCTGCCAGACCGGGCCGATGCCACCGCCCGTGATCAGCCGGCGCAGCGCCTCGACGACGTACGTCATCGGCAGGAAGGGGTGGATGGCGTTGAAGAACCCGGGGCTGGTCTGCACGGGATAGGTGCCGCCAGCGGAGGTCAGCTGGAGCATCAGCACCGCCAGGACCAGGATCCGGCCCGCTGCGCCGAAGCGGGCGTTGAGCCACTGGATGACCGCGGCGAAGCAGCACACCACCAGGGCCAGGAAGCCGACGGTCCCGGCCGCGCGGGCCATCTGGAGTCCGAGCCCCCAGTGGAGGACGGACATCAGAGCGGCGACCTGGAGCAGTCCGATCGCGGCCACCGGAAGGAAGCCCGCGAGCGCGATCCGCCACGCGGAGGCACCGGCGGCGAGGGCACGCCGGTTGAGCGGCTGGATCAGCATGTACGCCACCATCGCGCCCACCCAGAGGGAGAGCGGGATGAAGTACGGGGCGAAGCCGGTGCCGTAGTTGGGCGCCTTGTGCAGCGACTGGGACGCGAGTTGGACGGGGTCGGCCATGACGTCCGTACGCCGGTCCCGGTCCTGCTTGTCGTAGTCGGGGATCTTGCCGACGCCCTCGTTGAGGCCCCCGGCCAGCTCGCCGGAGCCGTCGACCAGCTTGAACATGCCGCCGTCGAGGTCCGTCGCGCCGGTCTCCAGCCGACCGACACCCGAGTCGAGGTCGGAGGAGCCGGTCTTGGCGCTGGTCAGTCCGGTGTGGATCCGGTCCGCGCCCTTGGCGACCCTGTGGGCGCCGGTGTTCAGCCGGTTGATGTCGGCGACGGCCTTCTCCACGTCGTCGTCGAGAGTCGGGGAGCGGTCGGCGAGCTTCTTCGCCTGCTCCTGCAGGGTCTTGAGGTGCGAGTCGAGCTTCTTCAGGTCGCCGCTGTTGTCCTTCACGAGCGTGTTGACGTCCTCGGCGATCTCGGCGGCGTCGGCGGCGCTGGTCACGGCCCGCTTCAGGGTGGGGCAGTACGCCGGGTCGGCGAGGAGCGCGTCCTCGCAGCGGTCCTTGTGGATCTCGGCCAGATCGTCGGCCGCCTCGCGCGCCTTGGTCGCCGCTCCTGGCGCGTGCGTCACGAGCAGGTCCAGATTGTGGCGGGCCGCCCGGGAGGAGTCCTCGACGAAGCGGGCGGTGTCGCCGATCGTCCTGCCGTTGTCCTTGAGGTACGGACGGACGTCGGCGGCGATGCCGTTGACCTTGTCGGCCAGCTCCTGGGTGCCGGAGGCCACCTTGCCCGCGCCCGTCTCGAGGTCGCCCGCGGCCTTGTCGAGCCGGTTGATGCCGCCGGCCAGCTTCCCGCTGCCGTCCTTGGCGTCCTTGAGGCCGTCGGCGAGGTCCTTCGAGCCCTTCTTGGCCTTGCCGATGCCGCCCTTGAGCGTGTCGGCACCCTCGGCGGCCTTCTCCGTGGCGTCGTGGATGTCGGAGAAGGAGATGAAGATCCTGTCGAGGAAGGACCGGGAGGCGTCCTTGGAGGCGGCGCCCCGTACCTCGGAGAAGACCGTGCGGGAGATCTGCCCGACGATGTAGTTGTTCGCGTCGTTCGTCCGTACTTCGAGCGCGCCGGTCTCCGGCGAGTCGCCGGAACTCGACGCGATGCGTTTGCTGAAGTCGGCGGGCATGGTGAGGGAGAGGTAGTACGTGCCGTCCTCGACGCCCGCGCGGGCGTCCTCGGCGCTCACCTCGTGCCACTCGAAGACCTCGCTGTCGCGCAGGCCCTTGGTGATCTCGTCACCGGCGGCGATCTTCTTGCCGGCGGCCGTGGCCCCCTTGTCGTCGTTGACGAGCGCGACGGGGATCCGGTCGAGGCGGCTGTACGGGTCCCAGAACGACCACAGGTACAGGGCGCCGTAGAGCAGCGGCAGCAGCAGGATCGCGACGAGAGCGGCGCGCGGCAGCTTCCCCCTGCCGAAGCGCTTCAGCTCAAGCGCGGCCAGTCTCGGCGATCGCATCGGCCGGCTCCTCCTCGGTCGTGGTCTTGTCGGCGTCGGTGTCGGTGTCAGGCTCCGGCGTGGGCTCGGGTTGGGTCATGGGCTCGGCGACGGCCTCGGCCTCGGCCTCGGCCTCGGGTACGGGCGCGGGTACGGGCGCGGCTTCCTTCCCGGCCACCGTGTCCGTGGTGGCGCTGGGCGCCGTCGAGACCAGGACCGCGTCCTCCGGGGCCTCGCTGCACACCGCCAGTACGGTCGTGCCCTGCTCGGCCACGACGCGCAGCAGGGCCCAGACCTGGGCCCGGTCCGCGTCGGAGAGCTTGAGGTCGGTGTCGTCGAGCGCCAGGAGCCGTGGGCGTCCGATCAGGGCGAGCGCGACCGACAGGCGCAGGGCCTCCAGTCGTTCCAGGTCCCTCACGGTCGTACGCCCTGCCTTGGGCAGTGAGTCGAGGTCGAGGCCCGCGGTCTCCAGCGCTTCCTCGACACGGCTACGGGTCGATGCCGCCGCCCGCTCACCCCTCGGCCGCAGCAGAGCCCGCAGCGAGCCGTCGAACCGTCGCTGGAGCAGGGCCCGCTCGCGCAGGTGCTCGTCGACGGTGAACGAAGGGTCGAGATCGCTGACGCCGGGGACCGGGCCGAGCGCGCTGACCCGCCGTACGGCCGCCATATTGCGCGGCAGCCGTAGTCCGGCGACCTCGGCGTGGCCCTCCGTGGGCTTCATCCGGCCGGTGAGCGCGAGCAGCAGACAGGTGCGGCCCGAGCCGGAGGGCCCCTCGACCGCGATGAGCGAGCCGGGTCCCGCATCGACGTTCACCCCCCGGAACGCCCAGCCGCGCGGGCCCTTGAGCCCGAAGTCCTCGGCGGTGACGGCCGCCCCGTGCGTCCTGTCCACGCACACCCTCCCCATTTTTACACTGACTGGTCAGTGCAAAAACTATCCTGCGCCGGTGGCCGGTGCCAAACGGGTGCGTCAGCCGCCGCGCTCGCGCGGATCGACGTCGGCCACGATCTCCTCGAGCCGGGCGCAGACCCGCTTGATCTCCTCGTGGGTCGCGTTCCGCTCGGTGATCACCGCGGCGAGCAGCAGGGCTGTCAGTGCGGCGCAGCCGTTGAAGGCCTGCAGCGTGACCATGTTGGAGAACAGGTCCTGGCCGGCGAACGGGCCGACCTGCCGGGCCGCGGCGACGATCGTGAGCGTGGACACCACCAGTGCACACGGCGCGGCCCCGGGCAGCTGGAAGCGGAACGCCGCCCAGATCAGGAGCGGGAAGACCAGGAAGAGCAGCGTCGAACTGGAGCCACGCGTCGCCAGAATCGTCACGAGGAACGTGGCCACCGTCAGGGCCACCGCCTCGACCCAGCGGGGGAGCGAAACGTCCCGGGGCCAGCGGGCCCTTCGGAGGACGAGCAGGAACGGGGTGACCACGAGGACACCCATCGCGTCACCCGTCCACCACACCGACCATGTCGGCCAGAACTCGCCCGCGCCCACCGCCCCGGCGAGCACCAGCACACCGGTGCCGATGGTCGAGCTGATCAGCATCCCGGCCAGTGCGCCGAGGAAGACCAGGAGCAGGCCGTCGCGCAGCCGGTCCAGCTCGGGGCGGAACTCCGCCCGGCCAAGCATCAGATACGCGCAGACCGGAGCGATCGTGTTCCCCGCCGCGATGCCCAGGACGGCCGGGAGCGACGGGCCGATGAACACATTGACCAGGAAGGCGCCGAGCGCGATCCCCGGCCAGATCCGCAGCCCGAACACCACCAAAGCGGCCACGGCCACTCCGGTGGGCGGCCACAACGGCGTGACCTGGCCACCCACCAGCTGCTGGAGCAGGCCCAGCTCGGCTGACCCGTAGTAGACGGCGGCGACACCGAGGATCCGCAGCGCCGCGAAGCCGTGACCCCGGATCTCCTCGTCGCGCACGACAGCAGTGTGCGCCGCCGACGGCAGCGCGGCGAGTCAGCGGCGAGTCAGCGGTGAATGGGCCGTTGGGGGGCCGTGCGGCGGCCGGCGGTCGGTGAGCAGGAGTGAATCGCCGGGCGGCGACACGGGGTGCGTCGTACGGCGGGCAGGCCGTGCGTCGGGCAGGTCGCAGGTGTCAGGCGGGTCCGGCGGCAGGGGGCCCGTCGTAGCGGCTGACGAGCACGGCGGCATCGTCGCGGTGACCGGTCAGATCGGCCACCTTGATGACGGCGGAGGCCAGCACGTCGGGGTCGGCGTCGAATCCCGCGCGTACCAGACGGAGCACCTCGGCCAGACCTGCTTCCATCGGGTACTCCGGTCCCTCGACGACCCCGTCGGTAAGAAGGACCAGGACCCCGGCCTCCGTCAGTCGTCGGCGGGTGACCGGATAGCGCTCGCCCCGCATGATGCCCAGCGGCGGGCCGCCCGGGTCGAGGGCGACGCCCGAGAACCCGTCGGCCGTCGCCCAGATCATCGGCACATGGCCGGCCCGGGACACGGTGAGATCGCGGCCGACCGAGTCGTAACGCAGGAGACAGCAGGTCGCGAAGAGGCCGAAGCCCATGGATATCAGCAGCTCGTTGGCACGGCTCAGCACCTGGCCGGTGTCGCTCGTCGTCTCGGCGAGCGCCCGCAGGCTGGTGCGGACCTGACCCATGAAGGCGACGGCCTCCACGTCGTGTCCCTGTACGTCACCGATCGCGAGCCCGAGCGATCCGTCCGCCATCAGGAAGGCGTCGTACCAGTCACCGCCGACGTCCAGCCCGTCCCGGGCGGGCGCGTACCGCGCCGCGACATGCACGCCGGGGAGATGCGGCAGTTCGGGCGGGAGCATGTGGCGTTGCAGGGCCATGGCCAGCTCCACCCGGGCCCGCTGGAGCCGGATCCGCTCCAGGGCCTGGTCGACGAGACGCCCGAGGGTGGTCAGGAGTTGCTGCGCACTGTCGGGCGGCGGGTCGGCGCGATGTTCACGCATGACCGCTCCGGGTGTTCCCGTGGACTCCGGTGGTTCCCGCGGACTCCTGACCTCACCTTAGCCGTCCGTCACACATCCCACCTCCACGGGCGAATGAGCAGGTCAGAGCCGATTGTCAGTGGCGCCCCCCACGATGGACACATACGGCCACAGCGCCGTCACACGACGACAGGAGGTTCGTCATGGCCAGCTCGTACGCCGCTGCCGCACGCCGGCTCCGCGCAGGCGGCCCTGCACCCTCACTGCCCGGTTCCTCGCAGGGCGGTCCCGCGAGCGATGTCCACCCCGTGCTCCGGCGGTCATCGGCCCCGCCCGCAGCCCTCGACCTGCTCGCCCAGGCCCGTGCCGGCCTCGATGAGGCCGCCACCCTGGACACGCCCAACGAGCGGTATGCCACCGCCCATCTCGCCGCGCTGCGCACCGCGGCGGCCGTTCTCGCCGTCCGTGGCCGTCCCGAGACCAGTCCCCGCCGCCGGGCCCGCATAAGGTCCGCCTGGGAAGTGCTTCCCGAGATAGCTCCCGAGCTCACGGAGTGGAGCGCGCTCTTCGCCTCAGGCGCCCGGCGCAGGGCGCGCGCGGAGGCGGGCATCCGGGGGGCCGCCACCAGCCGCGACGCAGACGATCTGCTGCGCGACGCGGCCATGTTCCTGCGCCTGGTCGAGCGGATGCTCGTGCTCCAGCCGGTGCTGCCCCAGCCCAGGCCCCGGCCAGGGTCGGAGTCCGGCCCGGAGCCCCGGCTGCGGACGGGTCCCCAGCCCGGCCCCGGGTCCGGGCGGGAGCAGCCGGGGGCGGGAGGCGCCGTGGGATGACCGGGAGGCCGGGCCGAGGCAATAGGGTGGAGCGAGCTTGCACCGTTCACGCCCCGCCACCGGGGCGGCACCGCGCCGAGGAGTCAACTGCCGTGCCGGACCAGACGCTCCCCCGAGGGCCTCGCCCCGGGGGGACCCCCTCCCGGGCCTCCCTCCGTACCGCCGTGGTCTGGGACGTCCTGCGGGAAACCCTCGACCGCCGGCTCAAGGCGACCGGCCGGGACGCCCTGGACGTCCTCGACACCGGCGGCGGCTCGGGCAACTTCGCGGTGCCCGCCGCCCGCCTGGGCCATCGCGTCACCGTGGTCGACCCCAGTCCCAACGCCCTGTTCGCGCTGGAGCGCCGGGCCGCGGAGGCCGGCGTCGCGGACCGGGTGAGCGGCGTCCAGGGCGATGTCCACGGCCTCTTCGACGTGGTCGGGCGCGACGCCTTCGACATCGTGCTCTGCCACGGCGTGCTGGAGTACGTCGACGACCCCGCCGAGGGTGTGCGGAACGCCGCGGAGGCGCTGCGCACCGGCGGATCGCTCAGCCTGCTCGCCGCGGGGCTCGGCGGTGCCGTGCTCGCCAGGGCCCTGGCCGGGCACTTCACCGAGGCCCGTCATGCGCTCGACGACCCGGCCGGCCGCTGGGGCGCGGGCGACCCAGTGCCGCGTCGCTTCACGGCCGAGCAGCTCACCGAGCTCGTCGAGGCGGCGGGCATGGAGGTCGGTTCCGTGCACGGTGTGCGGGTCTTCGCCGACCTGGTCCCGGGCGTCCTCGTGGACACCGAACCGGGTGCGCTGGACGCTCTCCTCAAGTTGGAGGCGGCCGCCGCCGAGCTGCCCTCGTTCCACTCGGTCGCGACCCAGCTCCACGTTCTGGGCGAGAAGCGCGGCTGACCCCGTCGCTGATCAGGGGCGCAGCCGCAAACGGAGTACGCCGCAGGCCACCCGAACGGGGCGTTCGCCCCGTATGATCGGGGGACATCATCCGGCATGACGGATCGGCGGTTGGGGAATCAACGCTTCAGCAGTCGAGCCGGCATGGCGGCCCCGAACAGCGAATGGGCGCAGAGGGCGGGTTTCACGGGGGCGATTCCCTGCCTATCCTGAAAGGGCCGCATACCGGTCGCCCCCAGCGACCGACGACTAGGAGGACTCCGTGCCGCTCTCGGAGCACGAGCAGCGAATGCTCGAGCAGATGGAGCGAGCGCTGTACGCCGAAGATCCCAAGTTCGCGACAGCGCTCGAGGGAAGCGGGCTGCGTACGTACACCCGGCGACGGGTCTACCAGGCGGTCGCGGGCTTCCTGGTGGGTATCGCGCTCCTCATGGCCGGAATGGTCACCACGGTGATCTGGATCAGCGTGGTGGGCTTTCTCGTCATGCTCGGTTGTGCGGTCCTCGCGGTCACCGGGTGGCGCAAGGCCCCCAAACCGGGTGAGCAGGCTCCCGGGGCTCAGACCGCGCGCCGACAGCCCAAACAGCGCCGGTCGATGATGGACCGGATCGAACAGCGGTGGCAGCGCCGCCGCGACGAGCAGGGTGGCCAGTGAGCCTCCGGACGTACTGAACGTCTCCGATCTTCGCCGAGCGGGCGCGAAAGCGTGCCGCGCGGCAGGCACATACAGGTGAGGGGTGACCGCGTTTCAGCGGTCACCCCTCACCTGTTTGATCGGCCGTCGCTCGCCCTCTGTTCGAGGAAAATCACCCGTTCGGCGTAATCGCCGGCGCGTGTGCCGAAGAAGTGTGCCGGTGGACCGGTGCCGGGCCGCGTGTACGGCGGCCCGGCACCGGCCCGCTCCGTCATCCCTGACCGCGCTGCCGCGACAGCCTGCGCAGCTGCGCCGCCACCAGGGCCACCGCCCGGTCGCGAGCGGTGGCCCAGCGGTCCGTGGTGGCGTTCCACCGCGCCGCGAGCGCCCACACGACCCGCACGGACGAGGGCGGCAACAGCAGCGCCCGCAGCCGCGTGCCCCGGCTCGCCTGCGCGGACAGGCCCGCTCGGACCCTTCGTGCGTCCTCGGCGAGCCCCGCGCCGGGCCGTGGCTCCGGCGCGTACAGCACCTGCTCCAGTGCCTGGGCCACCCGGTGCACCGAGTCGGCGGGAGCACCCTCCAGCCGCCCGAGCCGCACGATCCGGGCCGCGGCCTTGCGCGGCGTCTGCGACTCGTCCGGTGGGATGCCGTGATCCCAGGCCGAATCGGAGATCTCGTACCACGCGGCCAGCGTGCGCGCGGACGCCTCGCCCGGCGCGTACCCGCCGGCGTCGGCGGGCGCCCACGCGCCGCCGCCCTCCACGAGCCCACCGTCAGGGGCGGCCCCGCCCCGGCCGGCGGCCGCCTTCTCCCGCGCGGACGCCCCCTTGCCGCGCACATGCGCGTCCGAGCTCAGCCGCCTTGTCCGTACCCGCAGCCTCAACAGCATCGGCAGCAGCGGGACGAGCAGCAGGCCGAGGCCCGTGAGCGTCCACAGCAGGATCGTCCCGAACGACGGACCCTGGTCCGCGGTCTGCAGCACGTCCTGCGGGGCATCGGCCCCGCACTCCCCGAGCGCCTGCTCCTGCGGCGAGCAGGTGGAAGAGCGAGACGGGGCGGCCGGTGCCTCGGCCGAAGCGCTCGCGTCGGGCTGCACCGCGCCGGTCGGCGCGCCGGACGGCGCCTGCGCCTGCGTGTAGTCCGGAGCACTGCCCCGGGTCGGCGTCGGCTCGAACCGGGTCCACCCGGCGCCCTCGAAGTACAGCTCGGGCCACGCGTGCGCATCACGGTTGCTCACCGACATCGCCCCGCCCGCCACCGGTGCACCGGGGGTGAAGCCCACGGCGACGCGCGCCGGAATCCCCAGCGTCCTGGCCATCGCGGCCATCGAGAACGAGAAGTGGACGCAGAAGCCCTCCTTGGCCTTCAGGAACCGGGAGATGCCCTCCACACCCCCGCCCGACTCCACCTGGGTGCTGTACGTGAAGCCGCCCCTCACAGCGAACCAGTCCTGGAGCTTGACCGCCCGCTCGTAGTCGTTCGCCGCGCCCTTCGTCACCTGGGCCGCCGCGGCCCGGACATCGGCCGGGAGCGAATCCGGCACGCGCGTGTACTCCTTCAGCAGCGAAGCAGGAGCCTTGGGCGCCTGGGCGAGCTGCTCGCGGGTCGGGTTCACCTGGAGGCTGGTGACCGAGTACTGCACACCGCTCGTGGTCTGGCGGCCGTCACCGATCACCGTCCGCCGGGCCGGGTCGAAGCGCCATCTGCCCTCGATGTCCAGCCTCGTCGCCGGGTACGGCATCGGCAGCCAGCCCTGCCGGTACGAGCCGGCGGCCGAGATGTTCGTCCTGACCTCGGTCGTGCCGATCCCGTCGCCCAGACCGTCGGGCCGGGGGAGCTCATCCGGGATGCCGGTGACCGGACGCACCGAGAACTTCCAGGAACCGCCGTCGAACTGGTCCAGCGCCATGATCCGCAGATACATGTCGCTCGTGTCGTCCGCGTTGGTCTTGTACTTCAGCCACTCACGCGCCTCGGGTTGATTGAGCGTGTCCTGCAGCGTCACCACGGGGTTCACCGCGTCGATCGTGCCGCCGCCGCCCGCGCCCCCGCCCGGACCGTTGCCCGGGCCGCCGAGCAGCCCGCCGTCCAGTGCCGGCAGCGCCGCGGGGACGGCCAGGGCGATGCCCAGGGCGAGCACACCGATGCGCCTGCCGGCGCGCGCCGGGGCCTGAGCGGAGCTCCCACCCGCCTCGAACCCGCCCGCGGCCCGGCTCGTCGTACGCGGCGCCCCGCCGAACACGCGGCCCCACTGCGAGAGCCGGTCCCGGCCCTCCGCCAGTAGAAGCAACAGGTAGCCGGTCGCCGCCAGCAGGAACCAGAGCCAGCTCGCACCGCCGCCGGAGAGCCCCGCTGCCACCGAGTACAGCGCGAGCAGCGGCAGGCCCGCCGGGGCCGCGCTGCGGTACGTCACCGCGAGCGCGTCCACCGCCAGGCCGATCAGCAGCACCCCGCCGACCAGCATCAGCCGGATGCCGTCCGTGGCCGGTGCCGGTATCGCGTACCGGCCGACGTCCTCGCCGCCCGAGGACAGCAGCTCACCGAAGCGTACGAACGCGTCCGGGCCCGGCAGCAGGCCGATCAGGGCCTCCTCCCGGGCGAAGAGCAGCGTCAGCATCAGCAGAGCGACGAGGGCCTGCACGGCCACCGTCAGCGGCCTGGCCAGCGGCACCCGCCGGGCCAGCGCGCCGACCCCGCTCTGCACCGCCACCAGGAATCCGGCCTGCAAGATCCAGGTCACCGGATCCACCAGCGGCAGCAGCGCGCCCGCCGCCATCAGCGTGGCGGCGAAGGCGCACAGGGCCAGCCTTCCGCGTCCGCTCATGACCATCCCCCAGAAAGACCGTCCGTACCGCCCGCGGCAGTGGAGTGGCTCCGCTCCCGCGAGGCCTGCCGCCACAGCTCCGGCAGGGAAGCCCCGGGCGCCACGGCCACCGCCGTCCACCCGGCCTCGCGCAGCCCCCGCAGCCGCTCGTCGACCGCGCCCGCCACCGCGCCGCTCGTCACCCACTGGCCGCTGTCCAGGACGAAGGCCACGGCGGCGCCGCTGCGCTGACGCATCCGGGCCGCCACCGCGGCCTGCTCCTCGTCGAGATCACCGACGAAGGCGATCAGCAGCCCCTCGTTCCCACCGCGCAGCACGTCGAAGGCGCGTGACAGACCCGCACCGTCCGAGTGGTCCACGACCGCGAGGGTGTCCATCATCAGCCCCGCGGAGTCCGCGGAATCCTGCGTCGACCCGGCGAAGCCCTCCGCGCCCGCCGAGGGCACCGAATTCCCGGTGTCCGTCAGCAGCCGTACGGCGAAGCCCCGCTCCAGCATGTGCACCAGCACCGAGGCAGCCGCCGACACCGCCCACTCGAAGGCCGAGTCGGGACCCGCGCCCTGGTAGGCGATGCGGCGGGTGTCCAGCAGAACGGTGCACCTGGCCCGCTGGGGCTGCTCCTCGCGGCGCACCATCAGCTCGCCGTAGCGCGCGGTGGAGCGCCAGTGCACCCGGCGCAGATCGTCGCCGTGCCGGTACTCACGCGGAATGACGTCGTCCTCGCCGGCCAGCGCCAGCGAGCGCTGCCGCCCGTCGCCGTACCCGGTGGCCTCGCCCGCCAGCCGCACCGGCGGCAGCGGCACGGTCCGCGGGACGACCGTGAGCGTGTCGTACGCGCTGAAGGAGCGGGTCAGCTCGCACATCCCGAACGGGTCGCTCAGACGCAGCTGCAGCGGGCCGAGCGGATAGCGCCCGCGCAGATCCGATCTGACCCGGTAGGACACCTCGCGCCGGCCGCCGGGCTCCACCCGGTCGAGCACGAACCTGGGACGCGGCCCCAGCACGTACGGCACATGGTCCTGGAGCATCAACAGGCCGGTGTGCATCCGCGACACGTTGTCCATCCGCAGATGCACGCGGGCCTCGGAGCCGGCGGGTGCCCGGGACGGGGACAGCCTCCTGCTGCCCGCGACCCGGTAGCGCGTGCGATAGAGCACGGCCACGCAGAGCAGCGGCAGCGCGGCGAGCAGCAGCCCGACCCGGAGCAGATCGCCCTGCCCCAGCACATATGCGCACACCGCCGCTGCCATGCCGGCCGCCAGAAAGGAGCGGCCCCGTGTGGTCAGCCCGCCGAGAGCCGCCCGGAGTCCGCCTGTGTCCTCGTTGCCGGCGGCAGGGCTCCCGGCCGCCATCACAGCCGCCGGATGCCGGGCCGCTGCTGGCCGTAGACCGGGCCGCCGGACAGGTGCCGGGCGCCGCCGCCGTACCCGGTGTCGTTGCCCGAGGTGGGCACGGGAATGCGCTGGAGGATCTCCAGCACGACCTGCTCGGCCGTGCGGCGGTTCAGCTGTGCCTGCGCGGTCGGCAGCAGCCGGTGCGCCAGCACGGGCACGGCGAGCGACTGCACGTCGTCCGGCAGGGCGTAGTCCCGGCCGGAGAGCGCCGCCGAGGCCTTCGCGGCGCGCACCAGGTGCAGCGTGGCGCGCGGTGAAGCGCCCAGTCTGAGGTCCGTGTGGCTACGGGTCGCGGCGACCAGCTCCACCGCGTACCGCCGCACGGAGTCGGCGACATGGACGGTGCGCACCGCCTCGACCAGCTTCACGATGTCGTGGGCGTGCGCCACGGGCTGAAGATCGTCGAGCGGCGAGACCCCGCCGTGCACGTCGAGCATCTGCAGCTCGGCCTCGGGAGTCGGATACCCCATCGACACCCGGGCCATGAAGCGGTCCCGCTGCGCCTCGGGCAGCGGATACGTGCCCTCCATCTCCACGGGGTTCTGCGTGGCCACCACCATGAAGGGGCTCGGCAGCTCGTAGGTCTGCCCGTCGATGGTGACCTGGCGCTCCTCCATCGACTCCAGCAGTGCGGACTGGGTTTTCGGCGACGCGCGGTTGATCTCGTCGCCGATCACTATCTGCGCGAAGATCGCGCCCGGCTTGAACTCGAAGTCCCGCCGCTGCTGGTCGTAGATCGACACACCCGTGATGTCCGACGGCAGCAGGTCCGGCGTGAACTGGATGCGCCGCACCGAACAGTCGATGGACCGCGCCAGCGCCTTGGCCAGCATCGTCTTGCCCACGCCCGGCACATCCTCGATGAGCAGATGTCCCTCGGCGAGCAGCACGGTCAGCGAAAGCCGTACGACCTCAGGCTTGCCCTCGATCACACCCTCGACCGACCTGCGGACACGCTCCGCTGTCGCGGTCAGATCTGTGAGGCTCGCTCGATCGTCATAGGTCGTCACCCGGCCCTCCTCGGCCCGTTCCATGGGCCGATGCGCTGCTTACGGCACGGCCCACCCCAAAACACGGACACCCCCTCCGGTCGGTTCCGCAGAGGTGCCACACCCGCATTCTTGTTGCCGTTACCGCTTCGTGTCACTCGCCTGTGGACAACTGGGCTCGATATGTCAGCGGTTGGTCATTTTCGCCGCTCACGCAGCGGGGTCGATCTCCCGCAGCAGACCGCTCGTGACGTCGAAGACGAAGCCACGGACGTCGTCGGTGTGCAGCAGGAACGGCGAGGTGCGCACCCGCTGCATGGACTGCCGCACGTCCTGGTCGACATCGCGGAAGGCCTCCACGGCCCAGGCCGGCCGCTGCCCCACCTCGTCCTCCAGTTCGTGGCGGAAGTCCTCGGTCAGACTCTCCAGACCACAGCCGGTGTGGTGGATGAGTATCACGCTACGGGTCCCGAGCGCGCGCTGGCTGATCGTGAGCGAGCGGATCACATCGTCCGTCACCACACCGCCGGCGTTGCGGATGGTGTGGCAGTCGCCCAGCTCCAGGCCGAGCGCAGCGTGCAGATCGAGCCGGGCGTCCATGCACGCCACCACGGCGACACGCAGCACGGGCCGCGCGTCCATACCGGGGTCGGCGAACCCGGCGGCGTAGCGCGCGTTCGCTTCGACGAGCCGGTCGGTGACCGTGCCGCTCGCGAGGCCGGTGTCTGCGGGGAGGTGCGCGGAGGTCGACATGTCTATGACGGTAATGGCCACAGCGTTCGCGGTCTCGCTGTGAGAGCGGACAAAGAACGTCAATGAGGCTTGTTGTGAGGTAACCCACAGGCGTGAGCGGATCGGGTCCATATGGGTGAGATGTTCTGATTGTGACCGTGGAGCGGACGGCCCGTGCGACGCGCCAGCCGGTTGATTGACCGGCCCGGTCAGTGGACTAGAGTGACGCGAAGTTCACAGACACTTCCTGCACATTTCCATGATTTTCCCGCGTGTGCGGCAGCGGCATACGTACGCCCCGGCCCCCGCGCGCGTCGGACCTGAGAGGGCGCATTGAGCCAGCGACACGTCCCGGTGATGCTCCAGCGGTGCCTGGATCTGCTGGCACCCGCCCTGGAGCGGCCCGGGGCCGTCGTCGTCGACTGCACCCTCGGCCTCGGCGGGCACAGCGAGGCCCTGCTCACCCGGTTCCCCGAGGTACGCCTTGTCGCGCTCGACCGCGACAAGGAGGCGCTGCGGCTGTCCGGCGAGCGGCTCGCCCGTTTCGGGGACCGTGCCACCCTCGTGCACGCCGTCTACGACGAGCTGCCGGACGTCCTCCAGCGCCTCGGCATCACCGGCGTCCAGGGCATCCTCTTCGACCTCGGCGTCTCGTCCATGCAGCTCGACGAGGCCGACCGCGGCTTCGCCTACGCCCAGGACGCCCCGCTCGACATGCGCATGGACCAGACGACGGGAATCAGCGCGGCGGAGGTCCTGAACACCTACCCCGCCGGTGAGCTGGTGCGGGTCCTGCGCGCGTACGGCGAGGAGAAGCAGGCCAAGCGGATCGTGTCGGCGATCGTCCGGGAGCGCGAGAAGGAGCCCTTCACCAACAGCGCCCGGCTCGTCGAGCTGATCCGCGACGCCCTGCCGCAGGCTGCCAAGCGCACCGGCGGCAACCCCGCGAAGCGCACCTTCCAGGCCCTGCGCATCGAGGTCAACGGCGAGCTGACGGTCCTGGAACGGGCCGTCCCGGCCGCGGTCAAGGCCCTCGCCGTCGGCGGCCGGATCGCGGTCCTCTCGTACCACTCGCTCGAGGACCGCCTGGTCAAGCAGGTTTTCGCGGCGGGCGCCGCCAGCACGGCGCCGCCCGGGCTGCCCGTCGTGCCCGAGCGCTACCAGCCGCGGCTCAAGCTGCTCACCCGCGGCGCCGAGCTCCCCACGGAGGAGGAGGTCGCGGAGAACCGTCGGGCGGCGCCCGCACGCCTGCGCGGCGCCCAGCGGATCCGCGAGGACGAGCAGTGACGGGGGCCGAGCAGTGACGGCCGCATCGGCGCCGGATTCGTCGCGAACCGCGGCGTCAAGGACGGGCGCATCGAGGCCGGCGGTCGTGGCGGCGCCGGCAGCCGGGTGAGGGAGGGCATGTGGTGAAGACGGCCGCAGGAGAGCTCAAGGGGCGCGCCGCGCGGCTCGCGCGGCTGATGCCGTCCGGGCCCAGCACCGCCGCCCGCACCCCGTTCGTCCTGCTCGTCGTCCTCTTGCTGGGCGGCGGCCTGATCACCCTGCTGCTGCTCAACTCGTCCCTCAACGAGGGCTCCTTCAAGCTGAGCGAGCTGAAGAAGAAGACCACCGAACTCACCGACCAGGAGCAGGAGCTCCAGCGGGACGTGGACAGCCACTTCGCCCCCGACGCGCTGGAGCAGCGGGCCCGCGAGCTCGGCATGGTGCCCGGCGGCAACCCGGCGTTCCTCGGCCCGGACGGCACGGTCCGGGGAGTGCCCGGGAAGAGCACCGCAGCCCCGTACACCCCGCCGCCAGCCACCCCCGACCCGGCCGGGACGGCGGGCAACGCCGGGCCCGCGGCGTCCACGCCATCCGCCACGCCCACCACCCCCTCGCCCACCACCCCCACTCCCACGCCATCCACCACGTCCGTGACGCCGAAGCAGCCCTCCACGACCTCCGGCAGGTGACGCAGTGCCCTCCCAGGAACCTCCGCGCCGCCGGGTGCCCGGCCCCGCGCGCCCCGCAGGCTCCACGAGCCGCCCGCGCCCCGCGCCGCGCCGGCCCCGCTCCGCCGCGGGACCCCACCGGATCCGCCTCGGCAACCCCCGCCCGCGGCTGCGGCTCGTCAGTCTCGCCCTCGGCCTCACCATGCTGGCCTTCGTCGTCCGCCTTCTCCAGGTGCAGGCCGTCGACGCGAGCACGTACGCCGCCATGGCCGAGAAGAACCGCTACATGAGCCACAAGCTGGCCGCGGAGCGGGGCGAGATCACCGACCGGTCCGGTATCGCGCTCGCGACCAGCGTCGACGCGTACGACATCACGGCCGACCCGAAGATGTTCACGCCCGAGGAGAGCAGGACACCGGACGCGCCCGAGCAGGCCGCTGCGCTCCTCGCGCCGATCCTCGGCAAGAACGCGTCGGAGCTGGCGAACAGGCTGAAGACCCCCAAGTCCCGCTACACCGTCCTGGCCCGTCGCCAGACCCCGCAGGTCTGGAACCAGATCAAGGACCTCAAGAGCGTCTTCGCCGAGAAGGCGAGGGCCGACAAGGCGACGGGCGGCCCCGGAGCCAACGTGCTCGCCGGCGTCTTCCAGGAGACCAGCAGCAAGCGCGTCTACCCCAACGGAGACCTCGCCGCCGGGATACTGGGCTTCGTCAACGCCGACGGCCGCGGCGCCGGAGGGCTCGAGTCCATGCTCGACAAGGACCTCGCGGGCAAGGACGGCCAGATCACCTACGCCCAGTCAGGCGGCCACCGCGTCCCCACCGCCGGGGCCCGTGAGCAGCCTGCCGTCCCGGGCTCCGACGTCGAGCTGACCATCGACCGCGACATCCAGTGGGCCGCCCAGCGGGCGATCGCCGACCAGGTCGCGAAGTCCCGCGCCGACCGCGGTTATGTCATCGTCCAGAACGCCAGGACCGGTGAGGTCCTCGCCATGGCCAACGCCCCCGGCTTCGACCCCAACGACATCTCCCAGGCCAATGCCGCTGCCATGGGCAATGCCGCCCTCCAGGACGTCTACGAACCGGGCTCCACCAGCAAGGTCATGTCCATGGCCGCGGTCCTGGAGGAGCGGGCCGCCGTCCCCGGCACCCATGTCACCGTCCCCAACCGGCTGCACCGCGGTGACCGGCTCTTCAAGGACGACATCGACCACCCCACCTGGTACCTGACGCTCAACGGCGTCCTCGCCAAGTCGAGCAACATCGGCACGATCCTGGCGACCGGGCAGCTCGGCAGGACCCAGACGGAGGCCAACAAGGTCCTCCACTCCTATCTGCGGAAGTTCGGCCTCGGCAGCCCGACCGGGCTCGGCTACCCCGGCGAGTCGCCCGGCATTCTCGCCGACCCCACGGACTGGTCCACCTCGCAGCAGTACACGATCCCGTTCGGCCAGGGCCTGTCCCTCAACGCCATGCAGGCCGCATCGGTCTACTCGACCATCGCCAACGGGGGCGTACGCATCGAGCCCACGCTGGTCCGCGGCACCAAAGGCCCCGACGGTCGCTTCACCCCGGCCCCCGAGCCCGAGAGAACCCGCGTGGTCAGCGAGAAGACCGCCAGGACCCTCGCCACGATGCTGGAGTCCGTCGTCGGCGACGTGGAGGGCACCGGAACCAAGGCCCAGATCCCCGGCTACCGCGTCGCCGGCAAGACCGGAACGGCCAACAGGGTCGACCCGGAACTGGGCCGCTACAAGGGCTACACCGCCTCCTTCGCGGGCTTCGCGCCCGCCGACGACCCGCAGATCACGGTCTACTGCGCCATCCAGAACCCGACCAAGGGCAGCTACTTCGGCGGCCAGATCTGCGGACCCATCTACAAGAAGGTCATGGAGTTCGCGCTCAAGACCCAGCAGGTCGCCCCGACCGGCAAGGCACCCGCACGGCTGCCGGTCACGTTCGTACCGGGCCAGTGACCCGGGGAGGTACCACCAGTGACAACGATCACGCCCGACCCCCGGAACCGTCCCGACGACCCCGGCCCGGGGGCCCCCTCGCCCACCCTCCGCCGGGCTTCGGCACGGGGGACCCCACCACCACCGCCCTCGGCCGACCGCGCCGGGCGCAGGCCCACCTCGTTTGGTACCCCTCCCCGTGCGCCCGGTACGCTCACGGCCGTGCCCCACGCTGATCAGTACCGAACCGCCCCGCCCCGTCCTGCCGAGGTCCGCCCGATCCCCCTCGCGGAGCTGGCCGACCGACTGGGTGTCGATTCCCCGGGCCCCGGCGCGGTCACCGGCATCACCCACGACTCGCGGGCGGTGCGCCCCGGAGACGTGTACGCCGCACTGCCCGGCGCCCGTCTCCACGGCGCCGACTACGTCGCCCAGGCCAAGGAGCTCGGCGCGGCCGCGATTCTCACCGACCCGACGGGCGCCGAGCGCGCCGCCGCGACCGGCCTGCCGGTCCTGGTCGCCGACAACCCGCGCGGACGGATGGGCGAGCTCGCCGCCGCCATCTACGGGCTCCCCGGCGAAGGCCTGCTGCAGATCGGCATCACCGGCACCTCCGGCAAGACCACCACGGCGTATCTCGTCGAGGGCGGGCTGCGCGGCGCCGGCCACCGCACCGGTCTGATCGGCACCGTCGAGATGCGTATCGACGAGGAGCGCATCAAGTCGGAGCGCACGACCCCCGAAGCCACCGATCTGCAGGCGCTGTTCGCGGTGATGCGCGAGCGCGGCGTCGACTCGGTCGCCATGGAGGTCTCCAGCCACGCCCTCGTGCTCGGCCGGGTCGACGGCTGTGTCTTCGACGTCGCCGTCTTCAACAACCTCAGCCCGGAGCACATGGAGTTCCACTCCGGCATGGAGGACTACTTCGGGGCCAAGGCCCAGCTGTTCACGCCGGCCCGCGCGCGGCTCGGCGTCGTCAACCTCGACGACGAGTACGGACGGCGGCTCGTCACGGAGTCGGCGATTCCCGTCGTCACGTTCTCCGCCGAGGGCCACCCGGACGCCGACTGGCACGCCGAGGGCGTCGAACTCGGCGCCGTGGGCTCGGTCTTCACCGTCGTCGGCCCCGAGGGCGAGCGGATCACGGCCAGGGCGCCGCTGCCCGGCCCGTTCAACGTCGCCAACACCCTCGCCGCGATCGTCACCCTCGCCGTCGCCGGGATCGACCCGGGGACCGCTGCCGAAGGTGTCGCCGCGGTGCCCGGTGTGCCCGGCCGGCTGGAGCGCGTCGACGCGGGCCAGCCCTATCTCGCGGTCGTCGACTACGCGCACAAGACGGACGCCGTCGAATCGGTGCTGCGCTCCCTGCGCAAGGTCACCAAGGGCAAGTTGCACATCGTGCTCGGCTGCGGCGGTGACCGCGACCGGACGAAGCGCGGGCCCATGGGCGCCGCCGCCGCCCGCCTCGCCGACACCGCCGTCCTGACCTCCGACAACCCCCGCTCCGAGGATCCCCTCGCGATCCTCGCCGCGATGCTCGCGGGCGCCGCCGAGGTGCCCGCGCACGAGCGCGGCGAGGTCCAGGTCTTCGAGGACCGGGCCGCCGCCATCGCCGCTGCCGTCGCCCGCGCCGAGCCGGGCGACACCGTGCTGGTTGCCGGCAAGGGCCACGAACAGGGCCAGGACATCGCCGGAGTGGTCCGTCCCTTCGACGACCGCCAGGTGCTCCGCGAAGCGATCGAACTCCGTTACACGAACAGTCAGGGATGAAGCAGTGATCGCCCTCTCCCTCGCCGAGATCGCCGAAATCGTCGGCGGGCAGTCGTACGACATACCGGATCCGGCCCTCCGGGTCACCGGACCTGTCGTCATCGACTCCCGTCAGGTCGAGGCAGGCAGTCTCTTCGCCGCCTTCACCGGTGAGAACGTCGACGGCCACGACTACGCGGAACGCGCGGTCGCGGCGGGCGCGGCAGCCGTCCTGGCCGCCCGGCCGGTCGGCGTCCCAGCCATCGTCGTCGACGACGTCCAGACCGCGCTGGGCGCGCTCGCGCGGGCCGTCGTCGAGGAGCTCGGCACCGAGGTCGTCGCCCTCACCGGCTCCGCGGGCAAGACCTCCACCAAGGACCTCATCGCCCAGCTCCTCCAGCGCCACGCGCCCACGGTCTGGACGCCCGGCTCCCTCAACAACGAGATCGGCCTGCCGCTCACGGCGCTCCGCGCGACCGAGGAGACCCGCCATCTCGTCCTGGAGATGGGCGCCCGCGGCATCGGCCACATCACGTACCTCACCGGCCTCACCCCGCCGCGCATCGGCCTCGTACTGAACGTCGGCACCGCCCACATCGGCGAGTTCGGCGGCCGCGAGCAGATCGCCCAGGCCAAGGGCGAACTCGTCGAGGCGCTTCCGGAGGGCGGTGTGGCCGTCCTCAACGCCGACGATCCGCTCGTCCGCGCGATGGCCTCCCGCACGAAGGCACGCGTCGTCCTCTTCGGAGAGGCGGGCGAAGCGGACGTACGCGCAGAGAACGTCCGCCTCATGCCTAGCGGACAGCCCGCATTCCTGCTTCGCACACCCTCCGGGTGCAGTGATGTGACCTTGCGGCTGTACGGTGAGCACCACGTGTCGAACGCGCTCGCCGCGGCCGCCGTCGCCCATGAGCTGGGCATGTCCGTCGACGAGATCGCCCTCGCGCTCTCGGAGGCCGGCACCCTCTCCCGCTGGCGTATGGAGGTCACCGAGCGTCCGGACGGCGTGACGGTCGTCAACGACGCCTACAACGCGAACCCCGAGTCCATGCGAGCCGCCCTGCGCGCGCTCGTGGCCATGGGCACGGCCGCTCAGGCCAACGGGGGGCGCACGTGGGCGGTGCTCGGTCAGATGGCCGAGCTCGGGGACGAGTCGCTCGCCGAGCACGACGCGGTCGGACGGCTCGCCGTCCGGCTCAACGTCAGCAAGCTCGTGGCAGTCGGGGGCAGGGAAGCGTCCTGGTTGCAACTGGGCGCATATAACGAGGGTTCGTGGGGTGAGGAGTCGGTGCACGTGTCCGACGCGCAGGCGGCGATCGACCTGTTGCGCAGAGAGCTGCGCCCGGGAGACGTGGTGCTGGTGAAGGCGTCCAGGTCGGTCGGTCTCGAGCGGATCGCCCTGGCGCTGCTCGAGAACACCGCCGAGGGTGAGGTCGCCGGTCGATGAGGCAGATCCTCTTCGCGGGGGCCATCGGGCTCTTCCTGACCCTCATCGGCACCCCGCTGCTGATCAAGCTGCTGGCCCGCAAGGGATACGGGCAGTTCATCCGCGACGACGGCCCGCGCAGCCACGGCAGCAAGAAGGGCACGCCCACCATGGGCGGCATCGCCTTCATCCTGGCCACGCTGATCGCGTACGCCCTGGCGAAGGTCATCACCGGTGAGGACCCGACGTTCTCGGGCGTGCTGGTGCTGTTCCTGATGGCGGGCATGGGCCTCGTCGGCTTCCTCGACGACTACATCAAGATCGTCAAGCAGCGGTCGCTGGGTCTGCGGGCCAAGGCGAAGATGGCCGGACAGCTGATCGTGGGCATCGCCTTCGCGGTGCTGGCGCTGCAGTTCGCGGACCTCCGCGGCAACACCCCGGCCTCCACCAAGCTGTCGTTCGTCACCGACTTCGGCTGGTCGATCGGCCCGGTGCTGTTCGTCATCTGGGCGCTGTTCATGATCCTCGCGATGTCGAACGGCGTGAACCTCACCGACGGTCTGGACGGTCTGGCCACCGGCGCGTCCGTGATGGTCTTCGGCGCTTACACCTTCATCGGGCTCTGGCAGTTCCAGGAGTCCTGCGCCAACGCGCAGACGCTGACCAATCCCAACGCCTGCTTCGAGGTGCGCGACCCGCTCGATCTCGCGGTCGTCGCCTCCGCGCTGATGGGTGCCTGCTTCGGCTTCCTGTGGTGGAACACCTCCCCGGCCAAGATCTTCATGGGTGACACCGGCTCGCTCGCCCTCGGCGGCGCGCTCGCCGGTCTCGCGATCTGCTCCCGTACGGAGCTTCTGCTCGCGCTGCTCGGCGGTCTGTTCGTGCTGATCACCATGTCCGTGGTGATCCAGGTCGGCTCCTTCAGGCTCACCGGAAAGCGCGTCTTCCGCATGGCCCCGCTGCAACACCACTTCGAACTCAAGGGGTGGTCCGAAGTCCTTGTCGTCGTCCGTTTCTGGATCATTCAGGGCATGTGCGTCATCGTGGGACTGGGCATCTTCTACGCGGGCTGGGCGGCCGACAAGTGACTGAGCTGGACTGGCAGGGCAAGCGCGTCACCGTCGCCGGGCTGGGCGTGAGCGGCATTCCCGCCGCGCGCGTCCTGCACGGCCTCGGCGCGGTCGTCACGGTCGTCAACGACGGCGACGACGAGCGTGCGCGGGCGCAGGCGGCGGAGCTGGAGGCGGAGGGCATCACCGTCCGCCTCGGCGACGGTGCCACCCTGCCGGAGGGCACCGAGCTGGTCGTCACGGCGCCCGGCTGGAAGCCCGACAAGCCGCTCTTCGCGGCGGCTGCCGCGGCCGGGGTCGAGGTCTGGGGCGACGTCGAACTGGCGTGGCGGCTGCGGGGGCCCGACGCGGCCCCCTGGCTCGCGGTCACCGGCACCAACGGCAAGACCACGACGGTCCGGATGCTCGCCGCCATCCTGGAGGCGGCCGGTCTGAAGTCCGCGGCCGTCGGCAACATCGGCGTATCGCTGCTCGATGCCGTCCTCGGCGTCGCTCCGTACGGCGATCTCGATGTACTCGCCGTCGAGCTCTCCAGCTACCAGCTGCACTGGGCGCCTTCGCTGCGCGCCCACTCCGCGGCCGTGCTCAACCTCGCGCCCGACCACCTCGACTGGCACGGCTCCATGGAGGCGTACGCGGCCGACAAGGGCCGTATCTACGAAGGCAATACGGTCGCCTGCGTCTACAACGTGGCCGACCCCGCGACCGAGGATCTCGTGCGCGAGGCGGACGTCGTGGAGGGCTGCCGGGCGATCGGCTTCACGCTGGGGACCCCCGGACCCTCGCAGCTCGGTGTCGTGGACGGGATCCTGGTGGACCGCGCCTTCGTGGAGAACCGCCAGAAGCAGGCACAGGAGCTGGCCGAGATCTCCGACGTCAACCCGCCGGCCCCGCACAACATCGCGAACGCGCTCGCGGCGGCGGCGCTCGCGCGCGCCTTCGGCGTCGAGCCGGCCGCCGTACGGGACGGACTGCGGGCCTTCCGCCCGGACGCGCACCGTATCGAGTTCGTCGACGAGGTCGACGGCGTCGCGTACGTGGACGACTCCAAGGCCACCAACACCCATGCAACGGAAGCGTCCTTGGCGGCGTACGACCCGATCGTCTGGATCGCGGGCGGGCTGGCGAAGGGGGCGACCTTCGACGAGCTCGTCGAGAAGTCCGCGAAGCGGCTGCGCGGCGTGGTCCTCATCGGCGCGGACCGGGCGCTGATCCGCGAAGCCCTCGCGCGACACGCGCCCGAGGTCCCGGTGGTCGACCTCGACCGGACCGACACTGGGGCGATGTCGGCGGCGGTCCGCGAAGCGGCGGGGCTCGCGCGGCCGGGGGACACGGTGCTGCTGGCCCCCGCCTGCGCCTCGATGGACATGTTCGCCAACTACAACAAGCGAGGCGAGGCCTTCGCGGACGCGGTCCGCGCCCTCGCCACCGAGCGCGCCTGACCGGCCCGGTCCCCGCCGCCGCGCCCCGGCGCCGCCGCCCCAGACTGGAGGGGACACCGCCCATGCCGCCCGACTCCACCCTCGAGCCCCCGTCCTCCTCCGCGCGCCCCCGCGGCGGGCCCTTTCCCCTCCCCGCCTCTTCCCGAACCGGAGGCAGGCCCTCAGGCCCTGCGGAGATGAGCGATGACGTGCGGTCGTCCCGGGTGTCCGTCCTCGATCGCCGCAAGGGCTCCTTCGAAGCCGCCGCGCACCCCGTCCGCGTGCTTGCGGAGCGCACCGCCGCCGCCCTCGGGCGCGCCCTCGTACCCGAGTCGGCCCTGGCCGGTGTGCCCGGCCTCGCGTTGCGGAGCGGGACCGCCGGGCCGGTGCGCCGGCCGTCCGGCGGCGCTCGTGGAGGCGCCGGCGAGCCCGGACCACCCCGTGGCGGGGCGGTCCGGCGCGCGTACGAGCAGGCGCGCCGGGCCTGGGACCGCCCGCTCACCGCGTACTACGTGATCCTCGGCGCCGGCCTGCTGATCACCGCACTCGGCCTGGTCATGGTCTACTCCGCGTCGATGATCACGGCGCTGAAGTACTCCCTGCCCTCCTCGTACTTCTTCCGCAAGCAGTTCCTGGCCGCCGCCATCGGCACCGGACTGCTCTTCCTCGCCTCCCGGATGCCCGTCAGGCTCCATCGCGCGCTCGCCTATCCCCTCCTGGTCGGCAGCGCCTTTCTGATGGTGCTGGTGCAGATTCCCGGGATAGGGCAGGCGGTCAACGGCAACCAGAACTGGATCTCGCTGGGCGGCCCCTTCCAGCTCCAGCCCAGCGAGTTCGGCAAGCTCGCCCTGATCCTCTGGGGCGCCGACCTGCTCGCGCGCAAGCAGGACAAACGGCTGCTCACCCAGTGGAAGCACCTGCTCGTCCCGCTGGTGCCGGTCGCCTTCATGCTGCTCGGGCTGATCATGATCGGCGGTGACATGGGCACGGCCATCATCCTGACCGCGATCCTCTTCGGCCTGCTCTGGCTGGCCGGGGCCCCCACCAGGCTGTTCGGCGGGGTGCTGGCCGTCGCGGGCCTGATCGGCGCCGTACTGATCAAGACCAATCCGAACCGTATGGCCCGGTTCCAGTGCGTCGGCGCGACGGACCCGGGTCCGGGCGACAGCTGCTGGCAGGCCGTGCACGGGATCTACGCGCTGGCGTCCGGCGGATGGTTCGGTTCCGGGATCGGTGCAAGTGTGGAAAAATGGGGCCAACTACCCGAAGCTCACACCGACTTCATCTTCGCCATCACCGGGGAGGAACTGGGGTTGGCAGGGACGCTGTCGGTGCTCACTCTCTTCGCGGCTCTAGGCTATGCGGGTATCCGCGTGGCCGGACGCACGGAGGACCCCTTCGTGAGGTACGCCGCGGGAGGTGTGACCACCTGGATCACGGCCCAGGCCGTGATCAACGTCGGTGCGGTGCTCGGTCTGCTGCCGATCGCCGGTGTCCCCCTCCCGCTGTTCTCCTACGGGGGCTCCGCCCTGCTGCCGACCATGTTCGCCGTGGGACTGCTGATCGCCTTCGCGCGAGAGGATCCCGCGGCGAAGGCGGCCCTGGCCGTGCGGAAACCCGGGGTGAGATGGAAGACGATGAGACGGCGCGTCAAGGAACGTCCGTCCGGAGAGCGGTGAATTTCGGTGCATGTCGTACTCGCCGGCGGGGGGACCGCCGGCCACATCGAGCCCGCGCTCGCCCTCGCGGACGCCCTGCGCAGGCAGGATCCGACCGTGGGCATCACGGCCCTTGGCACAGAGCGCGGACTGGAGACCAGGCTCGTCCCCGAGCGGGGCTACGAGCTGGCGCTCATTCCCGCCGTACCGTTGCCACGCAAGCCGACCCCCGAGCTGATCACCGTCCCGGGCCGGCTGCGCGGCACGATCAAGGCCGCGGAGCAGATCCTGGAGCGCACCAACGCGGACTGCGTCGTCGGTTTCGGCGGCTATGTCGCGCTGCCCGGCTATCTCGCCGCCAAGCGCCTCGGTGTGCCGATCGTCGTCCACGAGGCCAATGCCCGCCCCGGGCTGGCCAACAAGATCGGCTCGCGCTACGCGGCCGGCGTCGCGGTCTCGACCCCCGACAGCAAGCTGCGCGACGCCCGCTACATCGGCATCCCGCTGCGCCGCTCCATTGCCACGCTCGACCGGGCCCGGGTCAGGCCCGAGGCGCGCGCCGCCTTCGGTCTCGACCCCAACCTGCCGACGCTGCTGGTCTCGGGCGGCTCTCAGGGCGCCCGCCGTCTCAACGAGGTGATCCAGCAGGTCGCTCCGCTGCTGCAGCGCTCCGGTATCCAGATCCTGCACGCCGTCGGCCCGAAGAACGAAGTGCCGCGCGTCGACAACATGCCCGGAATGCCGCCCTACATCCCGGTACCGTACCTGGACCGGATGGATCTCGCGTACGCGGCGGCCGACATGATGCTCTGCCGCGCGGGCGCCATGACCGTCGCCGAACTCTCCGCCGTCGGGCTCCCCGCCGCTTACGTACCGCTGCCGATCGGCAACGGTGAACAGCGGCTCAACGCCCAGCCGGTGGTCAAGTCCGGTGGCGGACTGCTGGTCGACGACGCCGAGCTGACCCCCGAGTGGATCCAGGGGAACGTGCTCCCGGTGCTCGCCGACCCGCACCGGCTGTACGAGATGTCCCGCGCCGCCTCCGAGTTCGGGCGCCGGGACGCAGACGATCGGCTTGTCGGAATGGTCTACGAGGCGATTTCCGCACGGGCGCGCCGATAGGCACAGCGAAGGGCAGGGTGCGGAGCATGGCCGGACCGACGACCGCCGAGCGCGGTACGCGAAACCCGAGGGGCTCGTCGTCGGCCGGCCGCTCCGGCCGGGTCCGCAGAGGACCGGTCCTACGGCGCCCCCGACTGCCGGGGCGTCGGGCGCTGCTGATCGGTTCCGCCCTCGTCGTGCTCGTCGCGGCCGGAATCTGGCTGCTGTACGGCTCCTCCTGGCTGCGCGTCGAGCGGGTCCGGACCTCCGGTACACAGGTTCTGACACCCCGTGAGGTGGAGGAGGTGGCGGCCGTACCGATCGGATCGCCGCTTATTTCGGTCGATATGGACGGTATTGAGGCGCGACTGCGCGACAAACTGCCCCGCATCGACTCCGTCGAAGCCGTGCGTTCATGGCCGCACGGAATCGCGCTGAAGGTGACCGAGCGAAAGCCGGTACTGCTCATCGGAAAAGGCGCCGAGTTCGTCGAAGTGGACGCGAAAGGCGTCCGTTTTGCCACAGTGGACAAAGCGCCCAAAGGCGTACCACTCCTGGAATTGACGACAGATCAGTCGCCGAGTCTGCGCCGCTTCGGTGAGCAGCGTCTGGTGACCGAGGTGGTGCGGGTCAACGCCGAACTCCCCGCGCAGGCCGCCAAGGACCTCCGCTCCATCGAGGTCCGTTCGTACGACTCCATCACCCTGGAGCTGACGCGCGGCCGCACCGTCGTATGGGGCAGCAGCGACAACGGCGAGGCGAAGGCGAGGGCGCTCGCCGCGCTGATGAAAGCCGCACCCGATGCCGGGCATTTCGATGTGAGTGCCCCCACTGCCCCTGCCGTGTCAGGGAGTTGACGCACATATGCGCAGGCCAGCACCCTGGTTGGTCAGCGCAACGGCTGATCACATAGGGTGAAAAGAAAAACGGGAGGTTCGGCGTGTTCGTTGAACGTGCGCCGCTTGTCGACTTAGTGTCTCGTTCAGGAGAGTCCAAGAGGCGGAGACATTGGTAACCCTAAACTTCAACGTTAGGGTTTGGGTCGGCGTTTCGGACCGTCCCATCGGCATCCGTCGTCGCGGCGCGACCACCGCGCAGCGACGGCACGTAACTCGAGGCGAGAGGCCTTCGACGTGGCAGCACCGCAGAACTACCTCGCAGTCATCAAGGTCATCGGTGTCGGCGGCGGTGGTGTCAATGCCATCAACCGAATGATCGAGGTCGGTCTCAAGGGCGTCGAGTTCATCGCGATCAACACGGATGCGCAAGCCCTGTTGATGAGCGACGCCGACGTCAAGCTCGACGTCGGCCGCGAACTCACCCGCGGCCTCGGGGCCGGAGCCAACCCGGCAGTCGGTCGCAAGGCGGCAGAGGACCACCGAGAGGAGATCGAGGAGGTTCTCAAGGGGGCCGACATGGTCTTCGTCACCGCCGGCGAAGGTGGCGGCACCGGCACCGGCGGCGCGCCCGTCGTCGCCAACATCGCACGGTCCCTCGGCGCCCTGACCATCGGCGTGGTCACCCGCCCCTTCACCTTCGAGGGCCGCCGTCGCGCCAACCAGGCGGAGGACGGCATCGCCGAGCTCCGCGAAGAGGTCGACACCCTGATCGTCATCCCGAACGACCGGCTGCTGTCCATCTCGGACCGCCAGGTCAGCGTGCTGGACGCGTTCAAGTCCGCGGACCAGGTGCTGCTCTCCGGTGTCCAGGGCATCACCGATCTCATCACGACCCCGGGTCTGATCAACCTCGACTTCGCCGACGTCAAGTCGGTCATGTCCGAGGCCGGTTCGGCCCTCATGGGCATCGGCTCGGCCCGCGGCGACGACCGCGCCGTGGCCGCCGCCGAGATGGCCATCTCGTCGCCGCTGCTGGAAGCGTCCATCGACGGCGCCCGCGGCGTGCTGCTCTCCATCTCCGGTGGCTCGGACCTCGGTCTCTTCGAGATCAACGAGGCCGCCCAGCTGGTCAGCGAGGCCGCACACCCCGAGGCCAACATCATCTTCGGCGCCGTCATCGACGACGCGCTGGGCGACGAGGTACGGGTCACGGTCATCGCGGCCGGCTTCGACGGGGGCCAGCCACCGACCCGCCGTGAGAACGTGATCGGATCCGCTTCCGCCAAGCGTGAGGAGCCCGCGCCCCCGGCCCGCCCGGAGCCGCGCTCCATCGGCGGCCTCGGCACGGTGGCGCCGCGCGACGAGCCCGCGGTCCCGGCCGAGGCGTCCTCGGGGAACGACGGCTCGCTGTCGGGGAGCGGGTCGCCGCAGGTCCCGCCGGCCCGGCCGTACGACACCCAGGCCGAAGAGCTGGACGTCCCGGACTTCCTGAAGTGATCTTGAAGTGATACGCGAGCACGACAGCGTGGGCGGCGCGCACTTCGCCTTCACCGACAGGTGGGGCGGGGTGAGCGCCGCTCCGTACGAGGAGCTCAATCTTGGCGGCGCGGTCGGCGACGACCCCGCCGCCGTCCGCGCGAACCGTGAGCTCGCCGCCAAGTCCCTGGGGCTCGATCCCGGGCTCGTCGTCTGGATGAACCAGGTGCACGGGCGGGAAGTCGCTGTCGTCGACGGACCATGGGGAGACGCTCCGGCCCCGGCGGTGGACGCGGTGGTGACCGCCCGGCGCGGGCTGCCGCTCGCCGTCCTGACGGCCGACTGCACCCCGGTGCTGCTGGCCGACCCGGTCGCGGGGGTGGCGGGCGCGGCCCACGCCGGCCGGCCCGGAATGGTCGCAGGCGTCGTGCCGGCCACCGTGGAGGCCATGATCGCTCTGGGCGCCGTCCCGGCGCGGATCATTGCCCGCACCGGGCCCGCCGTCTGCGGCCGCTGCTACGAGGTCCCGGCGGCGATGCGGGCCGATGTGGCGGCGGTGGAGCCCGCCGCCAGGGCCGAGACGAGCTGGGGCACCCCGGCGGTCGACGTCACCGCCGGCGTCCACGCCCAGCTCGAGGCGCTCGGTGTGCGGGACCGGAAGGCGTCGCCGGTCTGCACACTGGAGTCGGGGGACCACTACTCGTACCGCCGCGACCGCACGACGGGACGTCTCGCCGGATACGTCTGGCTGGGCGCCGGAAGAGAAGAAACATGACCGACCGCAAGACCGAACTCGCCGCGAACCTGGCGCGCGTGGAGGAACGTATCTCCGCAGCCTGCGCCGCTGCCGGGCGCAAGCGCGAGGAAGTGACCCTCATCGTGGTCACGAAGACGTACCCGGCGAGCGATGTGCGGCTGCTGCACGAACTCGGGGTGCGGAATGTCGCGGAGAACAAGGACCAGGAGGCGGCCCCCAAGGCCGCGGCCTGCTCCGATCTGGATCTCACCTGGCACTTCGTCGGCCAGCTGCAGACGAACAAAGTCCGTTCTGTTGCGAGTTATGCCGATGTCGTGCAATCGGTCGACCGACTCAAGCTCGTTCGCGCACTGTCCGCGGCGGCGGTGCGCGCCGAGCGTGAGTTGGGGTGCCTGATCCAGGTCGCGCTCGACGCCGAGTCGGGGCGGCAGGGCGACAGAGGCGGCGTATCGCCCGACGGAATCGAGGAGTTGGCCGCCGCGGTCGACGACGCGCCGGGGCTCCGGCTTGACGGACTGATGACCGTAGCGCCACTCGCAGGGTCGTACGCGGGGCGCCAACAGGCTGCCTTCGAGCGGCTGATGGAATTCTCATCAAGCCTGCGCGCGGACCGTCCTGCTGCGAACATGGTGTCAGCAGGGATGAGTGCGGACCTCGAGGAGGCCGTGGCGGCCGGAGCGACACACGTGCGCGTCGGGACGGCGGTACTCGGAGTCCGTCCCCGGCTCGGGTAACGTCGCGAAGCAAGTCGGACCACAGCAGAAAATATGGTCATTTCCGTCGAAAGGCGGGCGGGCCGAGTGGATCGCGGGCACTTGGTGACGTAGCCGAACGAAGCCGATCCACCACAGAGCGGAGGACTCAGAGAATGGCCGGCGCGATGCGCAAGATGGCGGTCTACCTCGGCCTCGTGGAGGACGATGGGTACGACGGCCGGGGATTCGATCCCGACGACGACTTCGAACCCGAGATGGAGCCGGAGCCCGAGCGGGACCGGCGTCGGCACCAGCCCCCGCATCAGGTGGACAGGGTGGAGCACCGGGAACACCGGGTGGAACACCGGGTGGAACGGGAGGAGCCGGTGCGCGTGGTGTCGCCGCCCGCGCCTCGCGAGCCGGTGTCCCACGCCGCCGCGCTTCCGGTGGAATCCGGGCGTCCGGCGCGCATCGCTCCCGTGGCATCCATCACACCCGAACGTCCGAGCCTGGAGAAGAACGCACCGGTGATCATGCCCAAGGTTGTGTCCGAGCGTGAGCCCTACCGCATCACTACGCTGCACCCGCGGACCTATAACGAGGCCCGTACCATCGGGGAACACTTCCGTGAGGGCACCCCGGTGATCATGAACCTGACCGAGATGGACGACACCGATGCGAAGCGACTTGTCGACTTTGCCGCGGGACTCGTCTTCGGTCTGCATGGCAGCATTGAGCGGGTGACGCAGAAGGTGTTCCTGTTGTCGCCTGCTAACGTCGATGTCACGGCGGAGGACAAGGCCCGCATCGCAGAGGGCGGGTTCTTCAACCAGAGCTAGAGAACGACACCGGAAAACGACCCGGCCGCGAGGCCGGACACGAGAGCCAGGGGAGAGGGAAGCGCAGGAATGGGCGTCGCACTGTTGGTGGTCTACATCGCGCTCGTGTGCTTCCTCGTCGTGCTGATTTTCCGGCTGGTCATGGACTACGTCTTCCAGTTCGCCCGCTCGTGGCAACCCGGCAAGGCGATGGTGGTCGTCCTGGAGGCCACTTACACTGTCACCGATCCACCGCTCAAGCTTCTGCGGCGGTTCATCCCGCCGCTGCGTCTCGGGGGCGTGGCACTCGACCTGTCCTTCTTCGTTCTGATGATCATCGTCTACATCCTGATCTCCGTCGTGCGCAGCGTGGGGAGCGGGATGTGAACGATACGGTCTTGCCGACTGCCGACGACTACGTAGAGGTGAAGAAGAGATGCCGCTGACCCCCGAGGACGTGCGGAACAAGCAGTTCACGACCGTCCGCCTCCGAGAAGGCTATGACGAGGACGAGGTCGATGCCTTCCTTGACGAGGTCGAGGCCGAGCTGACGCGACTGCTCCGCGAGAACGAGGACCTGCGCGCCAAGCTGGCCGCAGCGACCCGCGCGGCCGCGCAGAACCAGCAGCAGCAGGGCATGCGCAAACCGCCGGAGCCGCAGGACGGCCGCGGTCCGGGTGCTCCTGTGCCCGCCGCCATATCCGGACCGCCGGTCCAGCAGCAGCCCCCGCAGATGGGTCCGCCCCAGCTGCCCGGTGGTGCTCCGCAGCTGCCCGCCGGCCCCGGTGGTCACGGTCACGGTGGTCACGGTCCGCAGGGTCACCCCCAGGGTGGTCCGATGGGCCCCGGCCCGATGCAGGGCGGTCCCATGGGTGGCCCGATGGGTGGCCCGATGGGCGGTCCCATGGGTGGTCACGGCCCGCAGATGCCCCAGCAGGGCCCGGGTGGCGACAGCGCCGCGCGTGTGCTCTCGCTGGCCCAGCAGACTGCCGACCAGGCGATCGCGGAGGCCCGTTCCGAGGCCAACAAGATCGTCGGCGAGGCGCGCTCGCGCGCCGAGGGCCTGGAGCGCGACGCCCGCGCCAAGGCGGATGCGCTGGAGCGGGACGCGCAGGAGAAGCACCGCGTTGCGATGGGCTCGCTGGAGTCGGCCCGCGCCACGCTGGAGCGCAAGGTCGAGGACCTGCGGGGCTTCGAGCGCGAGTACCGGACGAGGCTGAAGTCGTACCTCGAGAGCCAGCTGCGCCAGCTGGATTCCCAGGCCGACGACTCCCTGGCCCCGCCGCGGACCCCCGCGACGGCGTCGCTGCCGCCGTCCCCGGCGCCTTCCATGGCTCCGGCCGGCGCGAGCGCCCCGTCCTACGGCGGCCAGCAGACGATGGGCGGTCACGGGCCTTCGCCCGCGGGTCCTTCGTACGGTGGCCAGCAGCAGATGTCCCCGGCGATGACCCAGCCGATGGCACCGGTGCGGCCGCAGGGTCCGCCGATGCAGCAGGCGCCGTCGCCGATGCGGGGCTTCCTCATCGACGAGGACGACAACTGACGGCGGGCTGCCGCGCGATGCGCGCGTAGCCGTCGGCAGGCACTCAGGGCCGGGCCCGGGACTCATGTCCCGGGCCCGGCCCTTTTGCCTGCGCGACGGCGTCGCCTGCGGCGGACGCTACGCCCGGTGTGCCGGGGTGTCCGCACTCGAGCTCCCTGGGAGCTTCGCGTGGGTGGTGTCCTCAGCGGGCTTGGTATGCGCCGGTGTCGGGTGGTGTGCCGGGGTGTCCGCACTCGAGCGTCCCCGGAGCTTCGCCTGCGAGGTGCCCCCAACGGGCCCCCGAAGGAGCCTCGCCGGCGGTCGGCCCACGCCGCGGGGCGTAGGGGGAGTTCGAGGCGCGGGGGATCGGGGGCGGAGCCCCGGTGGGAGGTCCGACGGCTTGACCTCAGCTCGGGAAGGGGCGGGGTGAAGGTGAGGTCGGGTGGGGAAAGAAAAGCGGGCCCGGCCACGTGCGCGGCCGGGCCCGTCAGGCGGGACGCCTACGCCTTGCGGAGGCGGAAGGTGAGGGACAGGCCCTCGTCGGTGAACGACTCGCCGTACGAGTCGTCGGCCTCCCCCTGCGCGAAGTCGGTCGCCAGGACCTCGTCCGCGATCAGGGACGCATGGTCCGTGAGGGCGGTCGTGACCTCGGGGTCGCCGGAGGACCAGCGCAGGGCGATCCGGTCCGCGACGTCCAGGCCGCTGTTCTTGCGGGCCTCCTGGATGAGGCGGATCGCGTCACGGGCCAGGCCCGCGAGCCGAAGCTCCGCGGTGATCTCCAGATCCAGGGCGACCGTCGCGCCCTGGTCGGAGGCGACCGACCAGCCCTCGCGCGGCGTCTCCGTGATGATGACCTCCTCGGGGGAGAGGGTCACGTCCTCGCCGTTCACCGAGATCACGGCCGAGCCGGACCGCAGCGCCAGGGACAGCGCCGCCGCGTCCGCCGCGGCGACCGCCTTCGCCACGTCCTGCACGCCCTTGCCGAAGCGCTTGCCCAGGGCGCGGAAGTTGGCCTTGGCGGTCGTGTCGACCAGCGAACCTCCGACCTCGCTCAGCGACGCAAGCGACGAGACGTTGAGCTCCTCCGTGATCTGCGCGTGCAGCTCCGGAGACAGGGACTCGAAGCCCGTCGCGGCCACCAGCGCCCGCGACAGAGGCTGACGCGTCTTCACACCGGACTCCGCGCGCGTCGCACGCCCCAGCTCCACGAGCCGGCGGACCAGCACCATCTGCTGGGACAGCGCCGGGTCGATCGCCGACAGGTCGGCCTCCGGCCACGAGGCCAGGTGCACCGACTCCGGGGCCTCCGGCGTGACCGGGACCACCAGGTCCTGCCACACCCGCTCGGTGATGAAGGGGGTCAGTGGGGCCATCAGCCGCGTGACGGTCTCGATCACGTCATGGAGCGTGCGCAGGGCTGCCGCGTCACCCTGCCAGAAGCGGCGGCGCGAGCGCCGCACGTACCAGTTCGACAGGTCGTCGACGAACGAGGAGACGAGCTTGCCGGCGCGCTGGGTGTCGTACGCCTCCAGCGCCAGCGTCACCTGGTCCACCAGCGCGTGCAGTTCGGACAGCAGCCAGCGGTCGAGCACCGTGCGGTCGGCCGGGGCCGGGTCGGCGTCCGAGGGCGCCCAGCCCGACGTACGGGCGTAGAGCGCCTGGAAGGCCACCGTGTTCCAGTACGTCAGCAGCGTCTTGCGCACGACCTCCTGGATCGTGCCGTGACCCACCCGGCGCGCCGCCCACGGCGACCCGCCCGCCGCCATGAACCAGCGCACGGCGTCCGCGCCGTGCTGGTCCATCAGCGGGATCGGCTGCAGGATGTTCCCCAGGTGCTTGGACATCTTGCGGCCGTCCTCGGCGAGGATGTGGCCGAGGCACACCACGTTCTCGTACGAGGACTTGTCGAAGACCAGCGTGCCGACCGCCATCAGCGTGTAGAACCAGCCGCGCGTCTGGTCGATCGCCTCCGAGATGAACTGCGCCGGGTAGCGCTTCTCGAAGATCTCCTTGTTCTTGTACGGGTAGCCCCACTGAGCGAACGGCATCGAGCCCGAGTCGTACCAGGCGTCGATCACCTCGGGCACCCGCGTCGCCGTGCCGGAGCACTCGGGGCACGGGAAGGTGACGTCGTCGATGAACGGCCGGTGCGGGTCGAGGGACGACTGGTCCGTACCCGTCAGCTCGGTCAGCTCGGCGCGCGAACCGACGCATGTCAGATGGCCTTCTTCGCACCGCCAGATCGGCAGGGGCGTGCCCCAGTAGCGGTTCCGCGACAGGGCCCAGTCGATGTTGTTGTTCAGCCAGTCGCCGTACCGGCCGGTCTTGACCGAGTCCGGGAACCAGTTCGTGTTCTCGTTCTCCTCGAGGAGCCGGTCCTTGATCGCGGTCGTGCGGATGTACCAGGACGGCTGCGCGTAGTAGAGCAGCGCCGTGTGGCAGCGCCAGCAGTGCGGATAGCTGTGCTCGTACGGGACGTGCCTGAAGAGCAGCCCGCGCTCGTCCAGGTCCTTGGTGAGCGCCTCGTCGGCCTTCTTGAAGAAGACGCCGCCGATCAGCGGCACGTCCTCCTCGAAGGTGCCGTCCGGGCGGACCGGGTTCACCACCGGCAGGCCGTAGGCGCGGCAGACCTTGAGGTCGTCCTCACCGAAGGCGGGGGACTGGTGGACCAGGCCCGTACCGTCCTCGGTCGTCACGTACTCGGCGTTGACCACGTAGTGGGCCGGCTCGTCGAAGGGCACGAGCCGGAAGGGGCGGTCGTACGTCCAGCGCTCCATCTCGGCGCCCGTGAAGGTCTGCCCGGTGGTCTCCCATCCTTCGCCGAGCGCCTTCTCCAGCAGCGGCCGGGCGACGACGAGCTTCTCCTCGCCGTTCGTCGCCACGACATAGGTGACCTCGGGGTGGGCCGCCACCGCGGTGTTCGACACCAGCGTCCAGGGGGTCGTCGTCCAGACGAGCAGCGAGGCCTCGCCGGCCAGCGGTCCGGAGGTCAGCGGGAAGCGCACGAACACGGACGGGTCGACGACCGTCTCGTAGCCCTGCGCCAGCTCGTGGTCGGAAAGACCGGTGCCGCAGCGTGGGCACCACGGGGCGACCCGGTGGTCCTGGACCAGCAGGCCCTTCTTGAAGATCTCCTTCAGCGACCACCACACCGACTCGATGTACTCGGGGTCCATGGTCCAGTACGCCTCGTCGAGGTCGACCCAGTAGCCCATGCGGGTCGTGAGCTCGGCGAAGGCGTCGGTGTGGCGGGCCACGGACTCACGGCACTTCGCGTTGAACTCCGCGATGCCGTACGCCTCGATGTCCTTCTTGCCGCTGAAGCCGAGCTCCTTCTCGACCGCGAGCTCGACGGGCAGGCCGTGACAGTCCCAGCCGGCCTTGCGGGCCACGTGGTAGCCCCGCATCGTGCGGAAGCGCGGGAAGACGTCCTTGAAGACGCGGGCCTCGATGTGGTGGGCGCCGGGCATGCCGTTGGCAGTGGGCGGGCCCTCGTAGAACACCCACTCCGGGCGTCCCTCGGACTGCTCGAGGCTCTTCGCGAAGACCTTGTTGTCCCGCCAGAAGTCGAGCACGGCGTGCTCGAGGGCGGGCAGGTCCACCTGGGCGGGTACCTGACGGTACTGAGGCGGCGGCGTCATGTACGGGCTCCTCCAACGGACTGTGTCTCTTCCGTCGGAGGGACGAGAGCCGATGCGCTGCGCTCCCGCGGTACCACCCTCCTTGGCTCGCCGGCGAGACCGGTGAGCCCCCTCATTGGGGTCGCGATGCCGGTTCTACTCGCCCGCCGTCGTCGGCGGGCTTTCTTCCGGCGGCTCCGGGGTGATTGTTCACATCGCGCTCGCCCCCGGGCTCGCACCGTCCCCGGGTCGCTCATGGCTGCGTACGACGCTACTGGTCCCCATCCACGCCTTTCGCTCCGCCCAGTGTACGGGCCCCGGCGCCCGGGGGCAGACCGGATTTCCGGGTGACCCGAATGGCCATACGGAACGGGGCGTGCTCGGGAGGCGTCCTCGTGGCGGATTACGGGGCGGGGAGCTGGGCACAACGGATGCAGGCTCGCGTTGGGGCAGGCGCGGGGCGGGTCCGACCGGCGGCGTGCCCCGTTGCCGCGGAGCTGGGGTCGATTTATCGTCCCAGCACGATTCGCGAGCAAGATCACAATGTGTGAAGGGGCCGCGGCCATGGTGGCGAAGAAGACCGCCGTGAAGAAGACGGCGTCAGCGAGGTCCACCGCCGCTGCGGGGGCGGCGGCCAAGGATACGAACGGCAAGAAGAGCATCGTCGGGAAGAAGAGGAACCCGGCCACCGGACGGGTGGCGAACGCCGACGCGTCCGGTGCGAACGCGCACGACGCGACGGAGGTGAAGGCCGCGGCAGCGGTGGGGAAGGCCGCCAAGAAGGCCACGGCCACGCGCACGAAGAAGGTCACGGCTGCGAAGAAGACAGCCGCCCCGAAGGGAACGGCGGTTCCGAAGCACTCCGCGGCGGCCAAGGACTCACCGGCCGCCAAGGACACCGCGCCGGCAGCGGAGACCACAGCGGCGAAGGAGACCGCCAAGAAGTCCGCGAAGCCGGCGAAGACCGGCGCGAAGGCCGCGACAGCCACGAGGAAGAGCACGACCCCGGCGAAGAAGGCCGGGACGGCGGAGAGGAAGGAGCCGGCGGGACGCTCCACGGCGTCCACCGAAGCGGCGGCCGCCAAGGCGCCGGCCAGGACGAAGAGGGCGGCGGCTGCCAGGACGACAGGCGCCGGTGCCAGGAAGGCCGCCAGGGCGGCCAAGGAGGCGGCCGAGGCCGCCAAGCAGACGGGAGCCAGGACGGTGGGAGCGAAGAAGACCGCGGCCAGTGCCACAGCAGGCGGGGACGGCATCGCGACGGGGGTGCCGCCGGCCCGCGTCGTCGCCGCGACGGCCCCCGAGGAGCTGGCGGTGCGCCCGGGTGAGGACCCGTGGACACCGGACGAGGTCGCAGAGGCGCGCGCCGAGCTCGAGAGCGAGATGGCCAAGCTGCGCGACGAGATCAACCACTCCGAGGAGGCTCTGACCGGGCTGATGCGGGACTCCGGTGACGGTGCGGGCGACGACCAGGCCGACACCGGTGCCAAGAACATCACCCGCGAGCACGAGATCGCCCTCGCCAACAACGCCCGCGAGATGCTCGAACAGACCGAGCGGGCGCTGCACCGCCTCGACACCGGCACGTACGGCCTCTGCGAGATCTGCGGAAAGCCCATCGGCAAGGCGCGTATGCAGGCCTTCCCGCGCGCGACCCTGTGCGTGGAGGACAAGCAGAAGCAGGAGCGGCGGGCCTGAGCCCGCCGGGCTGCACACACCGCGATCGAGGCCGGCTCGGGGGCCGGCCTGGACCGGGTACCTCGCGCGGTCGGGTCCGCACGTGTGTGTCGTACCCTCGTGACCAGTCAGGCACCTAGGTTGAGGGACTCACGTGGCAGAGGCGGAGCGCATCATCGGTACGCCGGGCGTTGACGACGACGAGGCTGCGGCTCCTGCCGAGCAGCCCAAGGGCAGGCGACGGATCTTCGCCCTGTTCGCCGTGGCGGCCGTGGCCTACCTGCTGGACCTCGGCAGCAAGATGATCGTGGTGGAGAAGCTCGAGCACCGGGAGCCGATCCAGGTCATCGGCGAGCTGCTGAAGTTCGAGGCGGTACGGAACCCCGGTGCGGCCTTCGGCTTCGGAGAGGCCTTCACCGTCATCTTCACGATCATCGCGGCCGCCGTGATCGTGGTGATCGCGCGGCTCGCACGGCAGCTCTACAGCCTGCCGTGGGCCATCGCGCTCGGGCTGCTGCTGGGCGGTGCGCTCGGCAATCTCACGGACCGTATCTTCCGGTCGCCCGGCGTGTTCCAGGGTGCGGTCGTCGACTTCATCGCGCCCGCGCACTTCGCCGTTTTCAACCTCGCGGACTCGGCGATCGTGTGCGGCGGCATCCTCATCGTGATCCTGTCCTTCAAGGGCCTGGACCCCGACGGAACCGTCCACAAGGACTGACAAGGCATACTCGACGGGTGAGTACCCTTCCCGAAACCCGCACCCTGCCCGTACCCGACGGCCTGGAGGGCGAGCGTGTCGACGCCGCCATCTCGCGCATGTTCGGTTTCTCCCGTACGAAGGCGGCCGAGCTGGCCGCCGCGGGCAAGGTCCAGGTCGACGGCGCCGTCGTAGGAAAGTCCGAGCGCGTCAGCGGTGGCGCCTGGCTCGAGGTCGAGATGCCGCAGGCGCCCGCGCCGGTGCAGATCGTTGCCGAGCCGGTCGAGGGCATGGAGATCGTCCACGACGACGACGACATCGTCGTGATCGTGAAGCCGGTCGGCGTCGCCGCGCACCCGAGCCCCGGCTGGACCGGGACGACCGTCATCGGCGGGCTCGCGGCGGCGGGGTACCGGATCTCCACGTCGGGCGCGGCGGAGCGGCAGGGGATCGTGCACCGGCTGGACGTCGGCACGTCCGGGCTGATGGTGGTCGCGAAGTCGGAGCGGGCGTACACGCTGCTGAAGCAGCAGTTCCGGGACCGCACGGTCGACAAGCGCTACCACGCGCTGGTGCAGGGCCACCCGGACCCGCTGAGCGGCACGATCGACGCCCCCATCGGGCGCCACCCGCAGCACGACTACAAGTGGGCCGTGACCGCGGACGGCAAGCCCTCCGTCACGCACTACGACCTGATCGAGGCGTTCCGGGCCGCGTCGCTGCTGGACATCAAGCTGGAGACGGGCCGTACCCACCAGATCCGTGTGCACATGTCCGCCCACCGGCACCCGTGCGTGGGCGACCTGACGTACGGCGCCGACCCCACGATGGCCCGGCGGCTCGGGCTCACCCGGCAGTGGCTGCACGCGGTGCGGCTCGGCTTCGAGCACCCGTCGGACGGCCGGTGGGTCGAGTTCGAGAGCCACTACCCCGAGGATCTGCGGGCGGCACTGGACAGGATCGCGGCGGAGAGCGCGTGAGCGGCGGTTTCGGCGCACGCGGGTTCGTCGTGCGGGAGGCGGTGGACGCGGCCGACCGCGAGGCGTGCTTCGCGGTGCGCGAGGAGGTCTTCGTCGTCGAGCAGGGCGTGCCCGAGGACATCGAGTACGACGCCCACGACGCGGGTGCGGTCCACGTGCTCGCGGTGGGCCCGGACGGCCCGCTCGGCACCGGCCGCCTCCTGACGGGCCTCCTGCCCGATCCCACGGTCGGCTCCCTCGGCCGCCTCGCCGTCACCAAGGCCGCCCGCGGTCTCGGCGTCGGCGCGGCGCTGGTGCGCGCGATCGAGGTGTCGGCCAGGGACCGTGGCCTCACGGCGGTCGACCTTCACGCGCAGACCCACGCGCTGGGGTTCTACGAGCGGCTCGGGTACGAGGCGTACGGACCGGAGTTCCCGGACGCGGGGATTGCGCACCGGGCGATGCGACGGGCGCTGTAGGCGCCTGGGGGGCGTGCCCGGGTACCGGGCGGTGGCCCCAGGTGCGCGTCCTCGAACGCCGGACGGGCGGGCCCGGCGGAGGCGCCGCAGGCGCCTCGTGATTGCGGCGATTACGGGGATGTGCGTGGGAGCCTTGTCGGGCTGACCGTCGAAGCCCCGACCGTCGGAAGGGCCCGCCCGTGGACCAATTGGCCCTGCTGTTCGTGCTGTTGCTGGGGTCCGTGGTCACCGTTTCGCTCGGGCCCACGAAGCGGCTGCACAAGCGACGGGACTACGACGAGGAGATCCCCGTCGGCCGGCGCGAGACCGTCGTCATGTGGTGGTCGGGGATGCGGGGCGTGGCCTCGGTCGCTCCCCCTGGCTACCGCTGGGAGGTACCCCCAGGCCCTGGCGATTCCCCGAGGTCGTGGACCGCGTCCTGCGCCAGCTGGACGTACGCAGCCTGCGCTGACGTCGGAGCCGCCGTTGCCGCCTCCGACGGAGGGGGCGGTCGTAAGATCAAGGTATGGCGCGCACCGTGGTGATCAGTGGTGGGGGTACCGGCATCGGCTTCGCCGCGGCGGAGGTGTTCGCCGCGGACGGGGAGCAGGTGCTGCTGCTCGGGCGGCGCGAGCAGGTGCTCGCGCGGGCCGCGGATCGGATCCCCGGTGCCCGCTACTGCGCCGTCGACCTCAGCGAGCCCCAAGGGGCCCGGCGGGCGGCGGACTTCGCGGCGCGGGAGTTCGGCACCGTCGACGTGCTGGTGCACAGCGCCGGTGGCAACGGACGGCTGGAGGAGCAGCCGGACTTCGAGGACCCGCTGGAGGCCGTCGCCCATGACTGGACCGTCAACTTCCGGCTGAACACGCTCACGGCCACCCTGCTCACCGAGGCCCTCAAGGACCATCTGGCCACGCCTGGCGGCCGCGTGCTGTTCCTCAGCTCCATCGCCGCGTACCGGGGCTCCGGCTCCGGTGCGTACGCCGCGTCCAAGGCCGCGCTCCACCCGTACGCGTACGATCTCGCCCGCCAACTCGGGACGCGCGGCATCACCGTGAACCTCGTGGCACCGGGGTTCGTCGAGGAGACCGGCTTCTTCGGGGGCGGACTTCCCGACGAGCGCCGGAAGGCACTCGTCGCGGAGACCGCCACCGGGCGGGCCGGCCACCCCGGGGACGTGGCCCAGACCCTGCGCTGGCTCGCCTCGCCGGCCGCGGGCCATGTCACCGCGCAGGTCATCCAGGTCAACGGTGGCGCGGAGCGAGGCCACTGAGTCCACGCCGGGCAGGCCGTGGGGCGTGCCGGGTGAGGGGTGGGGACGTCCGTCAGCTGCACCAGCCGCGGCCCGTGCGGTGAGCGCCCTCGCCATGGGCCGGGGCCGGGGCGGGGACGTGAGCCGGGGCCGGGGCCGGGTGCTCCGGATGGTCGACGGGCGGGGGCGTCGCCTGGGCCGTGGCGATCCGGGGCAGTGCGTACGGATGCCGGTCGCACAGCCAGGCGATCAACTGCTCGCGCACCGCGCACCGCACGGTCCAGACGTCGTCCGCGTCCTTCGCGGTGACGACGGCCCGCACCACCATCGTGGTCGGCGTGGTGTCCGTGACGGCGAGCGACCAGTCGCGGCCGTCCCACGCCGGACACTCGCGCAGGACGTCGTGGAGCTTCTCACGCATCTCGTGCACGGGCGCGGAGTGGTCCAGATGGAAGAAGACCGTGCCGGTCATCTGGATCCCGCCGCGCGACCAGTTCTCGAACGGCTTGCTGGTGAAGTACGAGACCGGCATCGTGATCCGCCGCTCGTCCCAGGTCCGCACGGCGAGGAAGGTGAGCGTGATCTCCTCGACCGTCCCCCACTCGCCGTCCACGACGACCGTGTCGCCGATCCGCACCATGTCGCCGAACGCGATCTGGAGCCCGGCGAAGAGATTGCCCAGCGTCGACTGGGCCGCGATACCGGCGACGATGCCGAGGACGCCGGCCGACGCGAGCATGGACGCGCCGACCGTCCGCATCGCGGGGAACGTCAGCAGCATGGCCGCGACCGCCACCACCCCCACCACCGCGATGACGATCCGGTGGATGAGCGTCACCTGCGTCCGGACCCGGCGAACCCGCGCCGGATCGCGGGTCGCCGCGGCGTAGCGCCTGTACGAGGACTCGACGACGGCCGTCGCGATCCGCACCACCAGCCACGCCGAGGCCCCGATCAGCACCAGCGTCAGCACCTGTCCGATGCCCGCCGCGTGCTGGTCGACGGCCTCGATCTCCGCCTGCCGGAACGTCGCTCTGAACAGCGCCGTGCCCAGCGCGACCTGGAGCGCGACGCGGCAGCGGCGCAACAGGCCCCACAGCGGGGTCTCGGTGTGCCGGGCGTCCGCCCGGCGCAACAGCACATCGACCAGCCAACCCACCGACAGCGTGAGCACGACCGAGCCGCCGACAACGATCAACGGACGCAGCACGTTCTCCATGTCTCGAACGTAACCTGACCGCATGGACATCATGCTTTTCCATTCGACATTCGGTCTGCGCCCGGCCGTTCGGGCCGCGGCGGATCGGCTGCGCGCCGCAGGGCACGAGGTGTGGACGCCCGACCTGTTCGAAGGCCGCACGTTCGAGACCCTCGAGGAGGCCAGGGCCCACAAGAACGAGGTCGGTCTGGAGGAGCTCCTGAAGCGGGCGATCGCGGTCGCGGCACCCCTGTCCGAGCGGGGACTCGTGTACGCCGGCTTCTCGCTGGGAGCGGCCATCGCACAGAACCTCGCGTTCGGCGACGAGAAGACCCGCGGGCTGCTCCTGCTGCACGGCACGTCCGACATCGCGGACGGCGCCGAGGCCGACGGGCTGCCCGTACAGCTGCATGTCGCCGACCCCGACCCGATGGAGCCGCACGACTGGCTGACCGCCTGGTACCTGCAGATGGGCAAGACGGGTGCGGACGTCGAGGTCCACCGCTACCCCGGCGCCGGCCATCTGTACACGGACCCGGACATGCCCGACTACGACGAGGAGGCCGCCGAGCAGACCTGGCGGGTGGCGCTCGGGTTCCTGGAGACACTCTAGGAGCCGCGCCGCCACGGACTCCAAGGCCTATGGACTCCTCGGGCCAACGGTTCCACGGGCTCTACGACCGGGTGCAGCGGCCCGACGGGCTGCTCGCGGGCGGCCGGCACTGCAGTCCGAAATCGGACGGACTCGTACTGACATACCGGCCGATGCATGCGTTCGCGGACGTCCGGCCGCGCTCGGCGCAGAAGGCGAGCGCGGCACGGCCGTCGGCGAACGGCCCCGGGGCGTAGACGACCCAGTAGCCCGGGCGCAGCGAGGCGTAGTCGTCGCTCCGGACGAACACGGCCTCGGGCACGGTCCTGCGGACGTCGGCGAGGCGCCGGTCCCGGGCGGCCGTGCCGGAGGCGAAGGGCTCGGAGAAGAGCTGGGCGATCCACTGGCCCGACGGCGTCGGCGGAGTGCCGGCCGGCGTGGACGACCGGGTCACCGAAGGCGCAGGCGTCGGTGAGGGGCTCGAAGACGTGCTCGGCGACGTGCTCGGAGACGGGCTGGACGCCGGCGTGGCAGGAGCCGTGTTCGTACTGCCCGTCGTGCCGCCGGAGCCCTTCGCACCCCCCGTCGTGGCCGTCCCGGCGTCGCGCAGCGAAAGCACCAGCGCCGTCGCCGCGGTGATCGCCACGGCCACCGCGATCACGGCGACGACCACGGGCGTACGGCTGGGACGCCGGTCCGGCATCCGGGCAGGAGGCCGCGGTGGCTGGGGGACCGTCGGCCGCGGGCTGTCCAACTGCGTGGGGACGGGCGGCACCGGCCCCTGCGGCACCGGCGTCGTCAGCGTCGGCTGCGCCCAGTACGGCGTCGCTCCCGACTCGACCTGCGCCAGCATGGCGTCCAGCCGCACCGCGTCGGGCCGCGCCGCCGGGTCGCGTACGAGCAGCGCGTGCAGGACGGGGGCGAGTTGTGCCGAGCGCATCGGCGGGGGCACCGGATCGTCGAGCACGGCCGCGAGCGTCGCCAGGGTCGTCGCCCGGCGCAACGGACTGACGCCCTCCACGCACACGTACAGCACGAGCCCCAGCGACCAGAGGTCGGAGGCGCCGAGAGGAGAGGTCGCGGCGTCCTCGCCCCTGACCCGTTCCGGGGCGATGTACTCGGGCGAGCCGATGAGTTCGCCGGGCACGGTCAGCGACGTCGAGCCCTCGAGCGCGGCGATCCCGAAGTCCGTCAGCACCGCACTCCCGTCGGGCCGCAGCAGCACGTTGGCGGGTTTGACGTCGCGGTGCTGGATGCCCGCAGCATGCGCGGCGCTCAGGGCGGAGAGCACCTGGCGGCCGATGCGCGCCGCCTCCGCCGGGGTCAGCGGGCCCCGGTCGAGCCGGTCCTGGAGCGAGACCCCGGGCACCAGCTCCATCACGATCCACGGATGCGGCTCCGGATCGGCGTCCACGATCTGATGGATCGTCACCACATGCGGGTGGCTGAGCCGCGCGAGCGCCCGGGCCTCGCGGAGCACACGCTCGCGCACGGCGCCGGACGCTCCCGCGTCTGATCTGACGGCCTTCAGGGCCACTTCGCGGTGGAGCACGGTGTCGCGAGCCCGCCACACCGTGCCCATGCCTCCGCTGCCGAGCCGCTCGATCAGCTCGAACCGCCCGTCGATCAGGTCCCCCGGCGCATTCATGGCGCCAGGCTAGAGGAGGCTAGAGGAGGCCGGGGTCGGTCCGCCCGGCACGTACGCGGGGCGACGGACCCACGGGCGCTCGTCCCGTCGCCTCGCGAGCCTCCTCGTCAGCGTTCACCGTGGCTGAATCTCACCCTCAGAGCACCGGCCGGCTCACGCGCTCGACCTTCTGAGTGCCGTTGAGCGTCCGGTACGAGCGGGCCCAGGCGGCCGTCGCGTCGGCCTTGGTCCTGTCGGAGAGCGTGTAGTAGTCCATCTGCGAGCGCTCGGCGGTCACGTCGAGGACGCCGTACCCGTGGCTGTCCATGTCGAGCCACTTCACATGGCGGTTGGCGGCCTTCACCGCGGTCTGCGCCACCAGCGAGACCGTGCCCGGGGCGACATGCAGGATGTCGTCCAGGTTGTCGGAGGTCACCGAGGTCACCACGAACTCTGTGGCGGCCGACTGCGACAGCGGATACGTCGCGGCCTTCACCGGGACGTCGTTGGCCCACGCCATGTGGATGTCGCCGGTGAGGAAGACGGTGTTCCTGATCCCGCGGTCCGTCAGGTGCTTCAGAAGTTCCTTGCGGTCGTCCGTGTAGCCGTCCCACTGGTCCACGTTGACCGCGAGACCCTCCTTGGGCAGGCCGAGCAGTCCGGCGATCGGCTCCAGCAGATGGGCGGGCACGGAACCGAAGGCGACCGGTGAGATCATCACCGACGTGCCGACCAGCTTCCAGGTCGCGTCCGAGGACGCGAGGCCCGCCTTGAGCCAGTCGAGCTGGGCGCGGCCCGTGATCGTACGCTCCGGGTCGTCGACCGAGCCGCTGCCCACGGACGCCTGCTGCGAGCGGAACGACCGCAGGTCCAGCAGATGCAGATCGGCCAGCCTGCCGAAGCGCAGCCGGCGGTAGACCGTGCCTTCGGTCGAGGCGCGCACGGGCATCCACTCGAAGTACGCCTGCTTGGCGGCCGCGGCGCGGGCCGCGTAGTCGCCCTCGGCGCCCGGCGTGTGGTTCTCGGCGCCGCCCGCCCAGGCGTCGTTGGCGATCTCGTGGTCGTCCCATATCGCGACGAGCGGGTGGGCGGCGTGCAGCGACTGCAGATCGGCGTCGGTCTTGTACTTGCCGTGGCGGGTGCGGTAGTCGGCGAGCGTGAGGATCTCGTGCCGGGGCTCGTGCTGCCGTACGACGTACTTCTCGGCCGGGTAGCCGCCGGACCCGTACTCGTAGATGTAGTCGCCGAGATGGAGGACCGCGTCCAGGTCGGCGCGGGCCGCCAGATGGCGGTAGGCGGAGAAGTAGCCCGACTCCCAGTTGGCGCAGGACACCACACCGAAGCGCACACCGGGCGCGGCGGCGTCCGTGGCCGGCGCGGTGCGGGTGCGGCCGACGGGGGAGACCGCGGTGCCGGCGGTGAAGCGGAAGTAGTGGACGGCGGCGGGGCGCAGACCCCTCACGTCGACCTTGACGGTGTGGTCGGAGGCGGCGGTGGTGGTGGTCCGGCCGCCGGCGACGACAGTGGCGAAGCCCTTGTCCTCCGCGACCTCCCAGCTCACCTCGGTGGCGGGACCCTTGCCGGAGCCGGGCACGGCGTCCGGAGCCGGAGTGACCCGGGTCCACAGCAGTACGCCGTCGGGGAGCGGGTCGCCCGAGGCGACGCCATGGAGGAAGGCGGGGCCCTGCCCGTCGGCGGCGGCGGAGGAGGCCGCGAGGGCGGACGCGGCGACGGCGGTAGTGGCGACAGCGGTGGCGGCAGCGGCCTTGACGACCGTGCGGCGGCTGGGAGTTGTGGTGAGTCTACTGGTCACGGCCGGTCAGACTACTGACCGGTAGGGCGAACGGGCAGACGAATTCAGGAAAGTTCGTCTGCCCGTTCGTCAAGCGCCGTACGGCGTTACCCCGTGAGGGTCCTGGCGTGCACCGTCACGCCTGGAGGGCCTTGTCGATCGCGGCGTTGAACTGCTCGACCGTCATCGGCGTGTTGTCGCTGCCCTCGACGGTGAGCTTCTTGCCGTCCATCTTCAGTGTCGGAGTGCCCTCCACACCGCTGGAGTCGAACGTGGCGGACATCTTCAGCGCCCAGGCGTCGTACGTGCCGTCGTTGACGGCCTTCTGGAAGGCCGTGTTGTTCTTCAGCGCGGGCACCGAGTCCGCCACCTCGATGAGGTAGTCGTCCTTGGCGAACTTGTCGTCGCGCTCCTCCGGGTGGAACTTCTCGGAGTAGAGGGCCGCCTTGTACTCCACGAAGGCCTCGGGGCTCACATTGAGCGCGGCGCCCAGCGCCGAGAGGGCGTTCTTCGATCCCTCACCGGGAACGGCGTTGTCGATGAAGGTCGCACCGATGTACTTGATCTTGTACTTGCCGGCGTCGACGTCCTTCTTGACCGTCTCACCGACCGCCTGCTCGAAGGTCGCGCAGACCGGGCAGCGCGAGTCCTCGTACAGCTCCAGCGTCTTCTTCGCCTCCGGCTTGCCGATGACGACGGTCGTGCCGTTCTCGCCCTCGCTGTTCTTGGGCGGGACGACCTTCGCGCTCTTGGCGGCCTCCCACGCACTGGGCTTGTTCGCCTGCACGACGAAGTAGCCGACGCCGCCCGCCGCGGCCAGTACGCCGACGACCGAGAGGCCGACGACGATCTGCCGCTTGATCTTGTCCTTCTTGGCCTGGCGTTCGCGCTCCGCGCGAAGGCGCTCGCGGGCGGCTGCCTTGCTGGCCTGGCTGTTGCGTGCACTCATGAGGATCTGCTCCGTGTTCGATGGTTCAGGAGGGAGGGGGACTACCGGTTTCAGGCAAGGGCGAGAGCCTGGAGCGGCGGTCCCCTCCGTCCCACGGAGTGCACGAGAAGGCGGGTCCTGCCCGAGGGCGCCAGGTCGGCGGGCCGTACCGCGCGGTGCACCCGTCCCGTGCGCGCATCCACGGCGGCGACGGCGATCAGCAGCGGCCGGAAGGCGAACGCGGCCACGGCGCGCAGCAGACACGCGAGCGCCGACTCGCCGTGCCGCAGCCAGGCGGCGGCGAGCAGCCCGACCGACACATGCGCGGCCAGCAGGAGCCAGGGCACGGAGGGGTCGGGCGAGTTGAGCAGCGTGGCGAGGCGCCCCTGGGCCGCGGTCACACCGGGCAGCGGGTCGCCGACGGCGCCGCCGCAGAGCACATCCACTCCGACCGCGCGCAGCGAACCGGCGACCGGCCCGCCCGCGACGCCGTAACAGAGGTGCTGCCCGGTGGTGAAGACGGTGTCCGCGGCCAGCTCCAGCGGCACGAGCACGGCGGCGATCGACCCGTATCCGCGCTCCCGTCCGGCCAGGGCGTACGCGATCAGGAACACGCCGGCGGTGACGGCGCCCACGGTGATCAGGGGCAGCGCCGCTCGGGAGAGCAGCACATGCGAAGCCACGGACAGCGTCACGACGAGTGCCGTGAAGATCGCTGCCCGCAGCCCCCTGAGCCTCGTGTCGCCTGTGTGCAAAGGATCCTGCCTGCCGGATGTCTTCTTCTGCTGGGGCCCGGGGCGTCCCCGGGAAACACAGCTTCGTCGAAGGGAGTGTGCCACGGTCCGCCGTAAACGGTCCTTAAGGACGGTATGCGGTCCCGGAGGACCGGCCGGAGCCGGAGCCGGAGCCGGAGCCGGAAACCGGAGCCGGAGCCGGAAAACCGGACCCGGACCGGAAAGCCGGACCCGGAGCCGGATCCGGACCGGAAAGCCGGACCTGGACCCGGAGCCGGAGCCGGACCGGAAAGCCGGACCTGGACCCGGAGCCGGAGCCGGACCGGAAACCGGATCCGGACCGGAAAGCCGGACCCGGACCGGAAGCCGGACTCGGCAAGGTCCGGGCCGGTTCGCCCAGGCCCGGCTCGCCTCGGCTCTACCGCAGGCCGGGGATCCTTCCGTTCCTGAAGAGGTCCACGAAGATCTGGTGGTCGGCCCGCGCCCGCGCGCCGTAGCCGTGCGCGAAGTCCACCAGCAGCTCCCCGAAGCCGTCCTCGTCCGCGGCGATCGCCGCGTCGATGGCCCGCTCCGTGGAGAACGGCACCAGCGAGTGGCCGCTCTCGTCGTCGGCCGCCGCGTGCATCGTGGCCGTCGCCCGGCCGAGGTCCGCCACGGTCGCCGCGATCTCCGCCGGGTCGTCGATGTCCGACCAGTCCAGGTCCACCGCGTACGGAGAGACCTCCGCGACCAGCTGGCCCGCACCGTCCAGCTCGGTCCAGCCCAGCCATGGGTCGGCATGGTCCTGGAGCGCACGCTGCGAGATCACCGTGCGGTGGCCCTCGTGCTGGAAGTAGCCCCGGACCCGCTCGTCGCTGATGTGCCGGGACACCGCCGGGGTCTGGGCCTGCTTCATGTAGATCACCACATCGTTCTCGAGGGCGTCGCTGTTGCCCTCCAGCAGGATGTTGTACGAGGGCAGACCGGCCGAGCCGATGCCGATGCCGCGCCGCCCGACGACGTCCTTCACCCGGTACGAGTCGGGGCGCGACAGACTCGACTCGGGCAGGGTCTCCAGATAGCCGTCGAAGGCGGCCAGCACCTTGTACCGCGTCGCGGCGTCCAGCTCGATCGCGCCGCCGCCCTCGGTGAAGCGACGCTCGTAGTCCCGGATCTCCGTCATCGAGGCCAGCAGCCCGAAGCGGGTCAGCGCCCGGGCGCTGTGCAGCGCCTCGAGCAGCGGGCCCTGGGCGGTGTCCAGGGAGAAGGGCGGCACCTCGTCGTTCTTGGCGCCGGTCGCCAGGGCGTGGATGCGCTCGCGGTAGGCGGCGGCGTAGACCCGCACCAGGTCGGTGATCTGCTCGTCGCTGAGCGCCTTCGTGTAGCCGATCAGTGCCAGCGAGGCGGACAGCCGCTTGACGTCCCAGGTGAAGGGGCCGACGTAGGCCTCGTCGAAGTCGTTGACGTTGAAGATCAGCCGGCCGTTCGCGTCCATGTACGTGCCGAAGTTCTCGGCGTGGAGGTCACCGTGGATCCACACCCGGCTCGTGCGCTCGTCCAGGTACGGCCCGCCGTTCTGCTCGCGCTCCAGGTCGGCGTAGAAGAGGCACGCCGTGCCCCGGTAGAACGCGAAGGCGGAGGCCGCCATCTTGCGGAACTTCACCCGGAACGCGGCCGGGTCGGCGGCCAGGAGCTCGCCGAAGGCGGTGTCGAAGACCGCGAGGATCTCCTCGCCTCGCTCGTCAGCCGTGGGCTGGTGGACCGACATCGCTGAGTGCCTCCTGGTACATGACAAAAGGGACGGGTGTTCCGTCCCGCTCAACGCGCGACGGTACTCCGGAGTGCCCCGCCCCTGTCAGTGGGGAGGCATAGACTTCGACGCTGTCCACCCAGACTGTCCGCAGCCTGTCGCCGAGCGTTTCCCCTGGAGGCCAAGCCGTGTCAAAGCCGCCGTTCACGCACCTGCACGTCCACACCCAGTACTCCCTGCTGGACGGTGCCGCGCGGCTCAAGGACATGTTCAAGGCCTGCAACGACATGGGCATGACGCACATCGCCATGTCCGATCACGGCAACCTCCACGGCGCCTACGACTTCTTCTTCACCGCCAAGAAGGCGGGCGTCACGCCGATCATCGGCATCGAGGCGTACGTGGCGCCGGAGTCCCGGCGGAACAAGCGGAAGATCCAGTGGGGCCAGCCCCACCAGAAGAAGGACGACGTCTCCGGTTCGGGTGGTTACACCCACAAGACGATCTGGGCGGCGAACAGGACCGGCCTGCACAACCTCTTCCGGCTCTCCTCCGACGCCTACGCCGAGGGCTGGCTGCAGAAGTGGCCGCGCATGGACAAGGAGACCATCTCCCAGTGGTCCGAGGGGCTCATCGCCTCCACCGGCTGCCCCTCGGGAGAGCTGCAGACCCGCCTTCGCCTCGGCCAGTACGAGGAGGCCCGCAAGGCGGCCGGGGAGTACCAGGACATCTTCGGCAAGGACCGGTACTTCCTGGAGCTGATGGACCACGGCATCGACATCGAGCGCCGCGTCCGCGACGACCTGCTGAAGATCGGCAAGGAACTCGGCATCCCGCCGCTGGTCACCAACGACTCGCACTACACGCACGCGCACGAGGCGACCGCCCACGACGCGCTGCTGTGCATCCAGACCGGCAAGAACCTGTCGGACCCGGACCGCTTCAAGTTCGACGGCACCGGCTACTACCTGAAGTCGACCGACGAGATGTACGCGATCGACTCGTCCGACGCCTGGCAGGAGGGCTGCCGCAACACGCTGCTGGTCGCCGAGCAGATCGACACCACCGGGATGTTCGAGAAGCGCGACCTGATGCCGAAGTTCGAGATCCCGGAAGAGGGCTACACCGAGGTCACCTGGTTCAGGGAGGAAGTGCGGCGCGGCATGAACCGCCGCTATCCGACCGGGGTCCCCGAGGACCGCCAGAAGCAGGCGGAGTACGAGATGGACGTCATCATCCAGATGGGGTTCCCGGGCTACTTCCTCGTGGTCGCCGACTTCATCATGTGGGCCAAGAAGAACGGCATCGCGGTCGGCCCCGGCCGAGGCTCCGCGGCCGGTTCGATCGTGGCGTACGCGATGGGCATCACGGACCTCGACCCGATCGAGCACGGGCTGATCTTCGAGCGGTTCCTCAACCCCGAGCGCGTCTCCATGCCCGATGTCGACATCGACTTCGACGAGCGCCGGCGCGTCGAAGTGATCAGGTACGTGACCGAGAAGTACGGCGCCGACAAGGTCGCCATGATCGGCACGTACGGAAAGATCAAGGCGAAGAACGCGATCAAGGACTCCGCGCGCGTGCTGGGCTACCCGTACGCGATGGGCGACCGCCTCACCAAGGCCATGCCCGCCGACGTCCTCGGCAAGGGCATCGACCTCGACGGCATCACCAACCCCGAGCACCCGCGCTACAACGAGGCGGGCGAGATCCGGGGGATGTACGAGAACGAGCCGGACGTGAAGAAGGTCATCGACACCGCCAAGGGCGTCGAGGGCCTGGTCCGGCAGATGGGCGTGCACGCCGCCGGCGTGATCATGTCCAGCGAACCCATCGTCGACCACGCCCCGATCTGGGTGCGGCACACCGACGGCGTCACCATCACGCAGTGGGACTACCCCCAGTGCGAGTCGCTCGGCCTGCTGAAGATGGACTTCCTGGGCCTGCGCAACCTCACCATCATGGACGACGCCGTGAAGATGGTGGAGGCCAACAAGGGCGTCAAGCTGGAGCTGCTCGACGTCCCGCTCGACGACCCCAAGACGTACGAGATGCTCTGCCGCGGCGACACGCTCGGCGTGTTCCAGTTCGACGGCGGCCCGATGCGCTCGCTGCTTCGCCAGATGCAGCCCGACAACTTCGAGGACATCTCCGCCGTGTCGGCCCTGTACCGGCCGGGCCCCATGGGCATGAACTCGCACATCAACTACGCCGAGCGCAAGAACGGGCGGCAGGAGATCACTCCTATCCACCCGGAGCTCGAGGAGCCGCTGAAGGAGACGCTCGGCCTCACCTACGGCCTGATCGTCTATCAGGAGCAGGTGCAGAAGGCCGCCCAGATCGTCGCCGGCTACTCGCTGGGCGAGGCCGACATCCTGCGCCGCGTGATGGGCAAGAAGAAGCCGGAGGAGCTGGAGAAGAACTTCGGCATCTTCCAGGCGGGCGCCCGCAAGAACGGCTTCTCGGACGCGGCGATCCAGGCCCTCTGGGACGTCCTGGTGCCGTTCGCCGGCTACGCCTTCAACAAGGCGCACTCCTCGGCGTACGGCCTGGTCACCTACTGGACCGCGTATCTGAAGGCCAACTACCCGGCCGAGTACATGGCCGCGCTGCTCACCTCGGTCAAGGACGACAAGGACAAGTCCGCGGTCTATCTGAACGAGTGCCGCCGCATGGGCATCAAGGTCCTGCCGCCCAATGTGAACGAGTCCGAGTCGAACTTCGCGGCCCAGGGCGACGACGTCATCCTCTTCGGCCTCTCCGCCGTCCGCAACGTCGGCACGAACGTCGTCGAGTCGATCATCAGGTCCCGCAAGTCCAAGGGCAAGTACTCCTCCTTCCCCGACTTCCTCGACAAGGTCGAGGCGGTCGTCTGCAACAAGCGCACCATCGAGTCGCTCATCAAGGCCGGTGCCTTCGACACGATGGGCCACACCCGCAAGGGCCTGGTCGCCCACCACGAGCCCATGATCGACAACGTGGTGGCGGTCAAGCGCAAGGAGGCCGAGGGGCAGTTCGACCTCTTCGGCGGCATGGGCGAAGAGGAGAGCAGCGAGCCGGGCTTCGGCCTCGACGTCGAGTTCTCCGACATCGAGTGGGAGAAGTCCTATCTGCTCGCGCAGGAGCGCGAGATGCTCGGTCTGTACGTCTCGGACCACCCGCTCTTCGGCATCGAGCATGTCCTGAGCGACAAGTCGGACGCGGCGATCTCCCAGCTCACGGGCGGCGAGCACGCGGACGGGGCGGTCGTCACCATCGGCGGCATCATCTCGGGCCTGCAGCGGAAGATGACCAAGCAGGGCAACGCGTGGGCGATCGCCACCGTCGAGGACCTGGCCGGTTCCATCGAGTGCATGTTCTTCCCTGCGACGTACCAACTGGTGTCCACGCAACTCGTCGAGGACACGGTCGTCTTCGTCAAGGGCCGGCTCGACAAGCGCGAGGACGTGCCGCGGCTCGTCGCGATGGAGCTGATGGTCCCCGATCTGTCGTCGGCGGGCACCAACGCGCCCGTGGTGATCACCATTCCCACGGTGAAGGTCACCCCGCCCATGGTCGGCCGGCTCGGCGAGATCCTCGGCCACCACAAGGGCAACACGGAGGTGCGGATCAAGCTCCAGGGCGCCCGCAAGACCACCGTGCTCCGCCTCGACCGGCACCGGGTGCAGCCGGACCCGGCGCTCTTCGGCGATCTGAAGGTGCTGCTCGGCCCGTCCTGTCTCGCAGGCTGACGCCGCGGCCCGCCGGCCCCGCGGCCGGGGGCTGAACGCAGCTGAGGGGCGCACCCGTCATGGGTGCGCCCCTCACGCGCGCATGCGGCGACGCGGCGCGGAGCCTCAGTTATGGCCGAAACGCTTCTGACGGCCCTTGTGCGCCGGGTCGCCGGAGGCTATCTGTGTGGCCCTCTGTTCGGCCTGTGCCTCCATCGACGAGCTGCGGGCCCGCTGGGTACCGCGCTCGGCCTGCGAGCCGGTCTGCGGCTTACGTTCACGGTTCTTGTTCTTGGCCATGGTCTGCCTCCTGTGTCATCTAGGGGCCAGGGCCGCCATCAGACTCACATAGGCGTCTATACGCCGCATTTCGGATCATTGCGGTGAGTAACGGGCTGCTGTTACGGTGCGGCTTCACAATCGCCACGCCGATGATCGAGTTCCGGCCGTCAACCCTCCGGCTGTCGGGCAGACTCGAAGGAAACACGAAGCAACTTCCGATCCCGAGGTTCCCGAAAGAGGGTGGAACACGTGGACCGCTGCGTCGTCCTGGTGGACGCCGGTTATCTGCTGGGCGCCGCCGCGAGTCTCCTCGCCGGAGAACCGGCCCGTTCCCGTATCACCGTCGACCACGCCGCCCTCATCCAGGCCCTCCGCGACCGGGCCGAGGCCGATACGGAACGCCCGTTGCTCCGCATCTACTGGTTCGACGGCGCCCCCGACCGCGTACCCCAGCCCGAGCACCGCAGGCTGCGGGTCATGCCCCGGGTCACCGTCCGGCTCGGCGCACTGACCCGCAGCGACGGCCGCTGGGCGCAGAAGGGCGTCGACGCCGCGATGCATGCCGAGCTCACCGAACTGGCCAGAAACCGCGCCTGCTCCGACGTGGTGCTCGTGACCGGCGACGGCGATCTGCTGCCGGGCCTCATGTCGGCCAAGGAACACGGAGTCGCCGTCCACCTCTGGGCCGTCCAGGCCGCCGACGGTGACTACAACCAGTCGGAGGACCTCGTCGCCGAGGCCGACGAGAGGCGTGTCCTCGACCGGGCCTGGATCACCCAGGCGGTCCGCGCCAAGGACCTCGGCGGCGTCTGTGCCCCGCCGCCCGCACCCCGCCCCGAGATCGCGGCGATCCTCTCCGCCCCGCTGCCCGAGGCGGCGCTCGCCGCGTCCGCGGAGCGGGCCGACGAGGCGGCCCGTGCTCAGGTGGCGGAGGTGCGGAACGGTTCGTCGGCCCCGGCCGTGGCGCCGGGTGCCACCCCCGCCGGCCAGGTGGGACCCGCAGGGAAGGGTGTGCCGACCCCCAAGGACCTCGCGGGCCTGCGCGGCCCGGCCACGCCGGGCGACCGGCAACCGGCGGGCGCCACCCTGCGCTGGTCGTCCGACAAGGGCTGGATCGAGCGGCCCGGCGGCGGCGCGCTCGGCGAGTCGCCCGAGACCGCGTCGCTGCCCACGCTCGCCCAGCTCACCAGCGCCGAGCAGCGCTGGGCCGACCGTGAGGAGGACATCACCACGGTCGGCGGCGACCCCTACGAGGTCGGACAGGTCTTCGCACGGCGCTGGATGGAGCGGCTCCCGGACCCCGGGCACGTCCAGAAGCTGTCCACCCTGTACCCGCGCATCCCGCACCGCATCGACGGCGAACTGCTGCGGTACGCGGCCCGGTTCGGACTCCTCGCCCACAAGGACGACCAGATCGACGAGCACGACCGCTATGCCATCCGGGCCGGATTCTGGCGCGAGATCGACGTGCGGGCGGCCGCGGAACACGCCCCCGCGGGGGAGTAGCCCCGCGGACCCCGTAGGCTCGTCCCTCGTGAGTACGGTGTGCGTGGTGCGGGATCTGGTCAAGACGTACCCCGCCGTGCGTGCCCGGCGGGGGACCCCCGCGACCCCCGAGGTGCGGGCCAACGACGGAATCTCCTTGGTAGTGCGCACCGGCGAGATCTTCGGACTGCTCGGCCCCAACGGCGCAGGGAAGTCCACCCTGGTCCGCCAGCTCACGGGTCTGATGCGCCCCGACTCCGGCGCGGTCGAGGTCCTCGGCCACGATCTCGTACGCCACCCCGAGCGGGCGTCCCGGCTCATCGGCTATCTCGGCCAGGAGTCCACCGCGCTCGACGAGCTGACCGTCGGGCTGGCCGCGGAGACGACCGGGCGGCTGCGGGGCCTCGGGGTACGGGAGGCACGCGCCGAGCGCGACACCGTACTCGAAGAGCTGGGGCTCACGGGACTCGCCGGGCGGCCCCTGAAGAAGCTGTCCGCCGGGCAGCGGCGGCTGGCGTGCTTCGCGGCCACGCTGGTCGGCGAGCGGCCCGTCCTCGTCCTGGACGAGCCCACCACAGGAATGGACCCGGTCGCCCGGCGCGCGGTCTGGGCCGCGGTGGACCGGCGGCGCGCCCAGCACGGCGCGACCGTGCTCCTGGTCACCCACAACGTCATCGAGGCCGAGACCGTCCTCGACCGCGTCGCCGTCCTGGAGCGGGGCAGGGTCATCGCCTGCGACACGCCCGCCGGGCTCAAGGAACGCGTGGCCGGAGAGGTTCGGGTCGAGCTGGTCTGGCGCGAGCGGGCGCCCCTGGACGTTCCGGAGGTCGCCGCGCTGCGGGCCTCCGCCCAGGAGTCGGGTCGCCGCTGGGTGCTGCGCCTCGCCCCGGACGAGGCCAGGGCGGCTGTCGCCGCGGTGACCGGTGGCGAGGCGTTCGCGGCGCTCGACGACTTCACACTGGCCACGCCGAGCCTGGAGGACGTGTACCTCGCGCTGGGCGGACACGCGACGAGAGGGCTGGTGAAGGCATGAGGCTCACCTCCCTCCACGCGCCCGGCCGGCGACGCGCCTGCGTCGGCACGCTGTGCGCGTACGGTACGGCGCCCGGCGGTGGGCGGCGCACGCCGGCCGGGGGACCCGGACAGCCGCGCCGGGGCGCGCCGGACCGCGCCGGGGGTGGCACAGTGAGGCCGAGGCCGTACACGAGGCCGTATGTACTGAACAGGAGCAGCGCCAGGTGAGCATCGTGCCTGCGGAGGCCGTGTCCGCGAAAGTGCGCCGGGCGCAGGCCGCCGACGCCCGTGCCGGGTCCGGCGCCGCCGCGCCGCTCGCTCCGCGCGCCCGGCTGCTGCCCGCGCTCGCCGCGGTGTACCGCGCTCAGCTTTCCCGGGCGCGGGTCGCCCGGATCCCGCTGCTCTTCGTGGCGACCTTCCAGTCCGTCGGCATCATGGTGCTGATGCGGGGCGTCGTCGACGGCGGCGCCGAGGCGCGTGCCGTCGTCGCGGGGTCGTCCGTGCTGGTCGTCGCGTTCGTCGCGCTCAATCTGCTCGCCCAGTACTTCGGGCAGCTCAGGGCCGGGGGCGGCCTCGACCACTACGCGACCCTGCCCGTGCCGCCCGCGGCGGTGGTGCTCGGCGCGGCCGGGGCGTACGCCTCCTTCACCGTGCCCGGGACCGTCGTGACCGCGGTCATCGGTTCGGTGCTCTTCGGGCTGCCGCTCACGCATCTGTGGGTGCTGGCCGCCGTGATCCCGCTCGCGGGCGCTGCGCTCGCCGGGCTCGGCGCGGCGCTCGGGCTGCTCGCGCCCCGCCAGGAACTCGCCACGCTGATGGGCCAGTTGGGCATGTCCGCGGCCCTGCTGCTGGGCGTGCTGCCGGCCGGACGACTGCCGGAGCCGATCGCGTACGCGCGGGATCTGCTGCCGTCGACGTACGGGGTCGAGGCGATGACCCGCACCTTCGACACGCATCCGGACTGGCCCGCCGTGGCGCTCGACCTCGTGGTCTGCGCGGTCGTGGGCGTGGCGTCACTGGGCCTCGCGACATGGGCGTACCGGAGGGCCGCGGTCCGGTGAGGCGCGGTCCGGTGAGGCGCGCCACACGGACGTTTGGCACGATGTCATGGTGACAGCACCCCTGACGCCGCCTCACCAGCCTCCGCCGCACAACGCGCCCTGGAACCACCCGTACCCCTTCGCCGTGGGGGACGGAGAAGGGCAGGACATGAAGAGGGAGCTGCGACTGGCCGCCATCGTCCTGCCGGTGGTGGCGCTGACCGGTGTCGCGCTCGGCCTGCTGTGGCTGTGGCTCGCGCCGCGCGTGGCGCTGATCTCCACGGGCAAGGCGGTCTTCGTCGTCGACACGGAGGGCGAGGAGGCGGCGGGCGCGGACGGCACGTTCGTGCTGCTGGCGCTCGGCTTCGGGGTGCTCTGCGCGGCAGTGGTCTTCCTGGTGCACCGGCGCGGCGGGATCGCACTCGTCGCCGCACTGGCGCTCGGCGGGCTTGCGGCTTCGGCGCTGGGCTGGGGTATCGGCTACTGGTTCGGTCCCGAGCACGACGTCGTCGCCCATGCGCGGGCGGTGGGCGAGGGCGTCACTTTCGACGCGCCGCTGCAGCTCCGCTCACGTGCGGCGCTGCTGGCGTGGCCGGTGGCCTCGATGGTCGTCCATCTGGCCCTCACGGCCCTCTTCGGGCCCCGCGACCCGGAGCCCGACTGGCCGGCTCAGCCGCTTCCCGGCGACGAGCGGGGCTGACGCGGCGTTCGGCGCTGCAGTGGGCCGGGGCCGAGCCGGTGCGGGTGGGGGTCCGGTGCGCGGGGTTTCTCCCCCACCCCGCCCCTGCCCGAACCGGGGGCCGGCCCCCGGACCCCCGGGTCGTGCCCGGAACCGCCGCGTGGGCCCGCGTGTCCGTCCTCGAACGCCGCACCGGGCTGGGAGTGCATCCGGTACCGACGGACGGGCCCGGAATCAGCCACCTGCGGCGAGTGAGGAGCGGGAGCCCAGGGTGCGGAGCTCCCGCACGAACGGGTCCGGGGCGGAGCCCCGGTTCGGGAAGGGGCGGGGTGGGGCTGTGTCGATCTGCGGCTCCGCCGCGTGGGCCCGCCGCAGGCGTCCCGCGCCTCACGCGGTCGTGGGGCCCGGCGTCACGCCGGGCGGCGGCCGTGGTTCGCGCGGCGCTTGCGGAGGCGCCATTTGCGTTTTCGCGTGCGTTTCGACATGCGGACCCCCTCAGGTCGGGTGTCCTTCGGTCGTAGCGGACGACAGGCCCGCCGTCGAGGGGTCGCGTGAGTCCGGACCGGACCGGACCGGATCTACGCGCGGCCGATCGGAGCCAGGACCGCGTTCGTGAGCGTGGTCAGGTCGGCGGGGGCGAGTTCGACCTCCAGGCCGCGGCGGCCGGCCGAGACGCAGATGGTCGGGTGGGCGGAGGCCGAGGCGTCCAGAACCGTCCGCAGCCGCCTGCGCTGGCCCAGCGGCGAGATGCCGCCCCGCACATAGCCCGTCGTGCGCTCCGCGGCCACCGGGTCGGCCATCACCGCCCGCTTGCCGCCGACCGCCGCCGCGAGGGCCTTGAGGTCGAGCTGGCCCGCGACCGGGACGACGGCGACCGTGAGTTCGCCGTCCACATCCGCGACGAGGGTCTTGAAGACCCGCTCGGGGGAGACGCCGAGGGCCTCGGCCGCCTCCTCGCCGTACGACGCGGACGCCGGGTCGTGCTCGTACGCGTGGACGGTGAAGTCCGTGCCCGCCGCCGTCAGCGCCACCGTCGCCGGGGTGCCTCCGCCGCCCTGCTGCTTCTTCGCCTTCTTCGCCACGGTGCCGGTCCTCGCCCTCGTCCTCGTCTCAGTTCGGGCTCGTCGGCGCGCGCGTCAGCTCGACCGCCGGCAACGACGGGAGATGCCGGATCACCGCCGTCTCGGAGCGCAGCAGCTTCAGCTCCTCGCGCAGCCGCGTCGCCGTGTCCGGCGCCTGAAGCAGCAGCTGCTTCGCCGGGGTGTCCAGTACGGCAGCGGCAGCCACCAGGTACGACACGACCGACGGCTCGTCCGGCAGGTCGGCGCCCGTCGACAGCGAACGCTCCCGCGCGCCCGCCAGCCGCTTCTGGTAGCTGCGGAACGCCCGCAGCACCCCTTCGGCGAGGGCCCCCGCCCCGTCGCCCTGCTCCTCGGGGATCTCCTCGACCTCGGCGGTCAGAAAGGCACCGCTCGCATCGACGGAGAGCAGTCTGATGCGGTTCGTGCCGGTGGCCAGCACCTCGAAGCTGCCGTCCGCGCGCTCGCGGATCGTCGCGGCGTCCGCGATGCACCCCACCCGGTGGAACGCCTGGATCGGGTCCGCGCCGAACCCCGCCGCCGGGCCCTTCTCGGGCTGTGCCGTCTGGTCCGGCATCCCGGGTGCGGTCGGCGCGACCTCACGGCCGTCGCGGATGGCGACCACGGCGAACCGGCGGGGTTCGGACTCGTCGGTCTTCAGCAGCTCGCGCATCATGGCGCGATAGCGCTCTTCGAAGACGTTCAGCGGCAGAACGAGTCCGGGGAAGAGCACCGCGTTGAGCGGGAAGAGGGGCAGGCTTGCGGTGGTCACAGCGGCTAAGCGTAATGGCCGCCGGACGGGCTCTGTCCTGCCTGTCTGCGGATCGGACCGAGAGGGCCCGCCGGGCCGGTGGTGCCGGATGTGTCCCGCGCCCCCGAAAGGCGGGCGGTCCGGGCCGGCCGGGCCGCCTGCGGTGCCGCCCGCCGGAGCGGCGTCGTCGAGGCCACCTCGATCCGTACGCCGTCACGCGCCTCCAGGAACTGACCCAGCGGATCGTCCGTCACGCAGGTCCACGGGAACGACGTCGCGTGCGGACCGATCAGCCGGAACTGCTCCAGCGCCTCCGCCCAGCGGCCCCGCGCGATCAGCACGTACACCAGCAGATTGCGGACCTCCGACGGCCACGGGTCGCCCGCCCCGTACTCGGCGGACAGTGCGATCGCCAGATCGGCTGCCGCGTCGATCCGGTCGGCCTGTACGGCGGTGGGGTCCCCGGTCAGCAGCAGCGCGAACGCCGCCCGCACGGGCAGCGCCTGCACCAGCGAACCCGGGAGCGCGTCCTCGGCTGCGCGCTCGGCGAAGTCGAAGCACTCGCGGTGCGAGCCGTACCAGACGGCGGAGAGGTACTGGAGCGCCGCCACATGACAGCCGTAGTGGTGCGAGGCGCGGCGCACGGCCTGTTCCCACAGCAACTCGAACGCGGTGTGCGTGGCATGGGTGGCGCGCGCGTGGTCGAGCGCGATCCGCCACGGCACCGGGTCCTGTGGTGTCGCCGCGGCCGCCGCGTCGATCAGGGGCCCGACCTCGCGGAGCAGCTCGGCGCGCGCGGGTGAGCTCCATGCCCTGCGCACTTCCAGTTCGGCCTTCACCAGCAGGGCGTCCGGATCGCGGGGTGCGGCGGCGAGCCAGCCGGCCAGCCAGTCGCCGCGGTGGTACGCGAACGCCGCGAGCCGCATGACGTAGCGGTCGCGGTTCTCCCACTCGGCCGCCTCGCGCGTGACGGCGAGCACCTTGGCCGCCGACTCGTGATCGCCGAGCGCGGCTGAGACGAGCGCGGGCCCGAGCCGCTCATCGGGCGCGTCGAGCAGAACCGCGTCGTCCGGGGACAGCCCGTCGGCGAGCCGCGGGGTGTGCCGGACCATGCGGGCGGTGCTGATCAGGGCGCGGAGCAGAGACATGGTGCGGACCATTGAAAGCCGCAGGTGGGGGCCGCGCCAGGGGGCATCTGTGAAGTTTTGGTAGCAGGTGGAATGGTTGTCCTGCGGAAGGTCAAGAAAGGGCAAAGGAGCGCGTGTTCCGGCGCACACGTCACCCTTCTTTCAGCCCGCGCCACCCTCTCCCGGCCCCCGCCACGGCCTTGCTCGGCCGTGCCACGCCTCGCTCCGGTCCCGTCACCCGTTCCGCGGCCCTGTCACCCGTTCCTCAGCCTCTCCTCAGCAGCCTCGACGCCCCCGCCGCCACCGTCGTCGCGAGGATCCAGCCGAGCAGGATCAGCGCCGCAGCGGCCCACTGCCAGCGGCCCTCCAGGCGCCAGTAGCCGTCCTGGCCGAGGTTGATCACGGGAAGGAGCAGATCCAGGGCGAACAGGGACGCGTTCCACTGCGGGTGCTCGTCCGGCTTGATCGCCGCGGGCTCGAAGCGGGAGAACGCCACCGCTCCCGCCGCCCACAGGATCGCCATCCACAGCGCGGCCCGCCCGGGCCGGTAGCCGTAGGCCACCGTCCAGTCCTGCAGATAGCCCCAGAGCTTCGCGGCCAGCGGCAGGGTCTCCCGGCGCCGGCGCTGCTTGGCGAGCAGCACCTCGCGCGCGTCGGCGTCCTCGCCGCTGTTGCGCAGCACCGTCGCCAGCCGTTCGTACGGCTCCGGCGCGTACTCCGGAGTGGCCGCGGCGACCCACTCCAGCCGGCGTGCGAGCGGGAAACGGCTGTACGGGACGAGGTTCTCGTACGCGAAGCCGCCCATCGCGAGCCCGCCGGGGCCCGGCCAGCTCGTCGACAGATCGATGAGCGTGACGACCTTGGCGCCGTTGAGCACGACACGGCCCTCGTCCGGCCGCTCCCCGTTGAAGCGCAGTTCCGGCGTGACGATCCTGCGCAGCGACAGTTCCTCCCGGCGGGCGTCCGACAGGACGAAGCGGGCCTTGTGGAAGTCGACGGCGTCGCCGAACCGTCCGTCGTCCAGCCGCACCCCGCCGTGGCACTCGAAGCGCTGCTCTTGCGCGCCGGGTGCCCGGCCGCCGACGGCGTCGGCGATGCCGAACGGGGGAGTGGCGCCCTGGTTGCCCGCCACGTTCACCCAGGCGTACGTCATGTACAGCGTGCGCTCCACGGTCAGCTGCGGGGCGTTGAGCGCGCGCCGCCCCTCCGCCGCCCGCAGCCGGCTGCCGCGCAGGCTCAGCGACACGCCGACCTTGGCGCCGCGCAGGCTGACCTCGCCGTATGTCTCGATCAGCTCCGCCTGGAGGTCCTGCGCCACGGACAGCCCGTCCGCGGCGATCGCACGGCCCCGCCGGTCCGCCCGCACCTGGATCTGATTGATCAGCAGATCCGTGCCTATCTGCGCGTCGGTGAGCCGCATCCCGCGCTCGACCCGGCAGCGCGGCAGATGCAGATCGCCCTCCGTGTGCAGCCGGGCGGCCTCCAGCCGCGGGATCAGGCAGCCGACCATGCGCAGGGTGGTGAACCGGGCCTCGGGGAGCGCGATCTCATGTTCGAAGCGGCAGCCGGTCAGCTCGACGTACGGTGCGACGGTTCCGCCCGCGAGCATCAGTCTCCCCGTGATGAACGCGCCGCGCAGCTTCAGCGCGCACACCCGGCCCGGGTGTGCGGGCGGGCCGCTGAGCAGCAGCATCGCGATCACATCGGCGCGGACGCTGCGCTCGGGGCCCCAGGTCCCGGCGGAGAAGGGATCGTTCCGCAGGAGATCGCGGTCACGCAGGTCGCAGGTGGTGCCGTTCTCGAACGATGTCCACAGGGTGTGTTCCGCCGTGGTCAGGTCGTCGGGCATGTCCATGCCCTGCGGCTCGGTCAAGGCCGCCCCCTCGCTTCCCCGGTTTCGTACAACCGTTCTTCCCCATGCGTGACGGACTGAACGCTAGTGGTCATGGATGAGTTGTGGGACACGTATCAGCCAGTGATACGGACGACCGGTCCTCGAAGCGCGTCTGCGAGAATTGACCCGTGCTGCGATCAATTTCCCTGGCTCGAATCGACCTGCGTGGCGACGCCCTCCCGGAGGGTGGCGCCCTGCGCGACCTGCTTCCCCGCGCCGATTTCGACGTGGAGGCCGCCCTGGAGAAGGTGCGGCCGATCTGCGAGGACGTGCATCATCGCGGCACGGCGGCGCTGATCGAGTACGCGGAGAAGTTCGACGGCGTCGCACTGGAGCGGGTGAGGGTGCCCGCGAAGGCCGTCGCGGAGGCGTTGGAGCAGCTGGACCCCGAGGTCAGGGCAGCGCTCGAGGAGTCGATCCGGCGCGCCAGGATCGTCCACCGTGCGCAGCGCCGCGAGACGCACACCACACAGGTCGTGCCCGGCGGCACCGTGACCGAGAAGTGGATTCCCGTCGAGCGCGTCGGGCTGTACGCGCCGGGCGGGCGTTCCGTCTACCCCTCGTCCGTGATCATGAACGCCGTACCGGCGCAGGAGGCGGGCGTCGAGTCCATCGCGCTCGCGTCCCCGCCGCAGAGGGAGTTCGGCGGCCTGCCGCACCCGACGATCCTCGCCGCCTGTGCGCTGCTCGGCGTCGACGAGGTGTACGCGGTCGGAGGCGCCCAGGCCGTCGCGATGTTCGCGTACGGGACCTCCGGACCCGACGGGTGCGCCCCCGCCAACATGGTCACCGGCCCCGGCAACGTGTGGGTCGCCGCCGCCAAGCGCTACTTCACCGGCCGCATCGGCATCGACACCGAGGCCGGCCCGACCGAGATCGCGGTCCTCGCCGACGCCACCGCCGACCCGGCCCACGTCGCCGCCGACCTGATCAGCCAGGCCGAGCACGACCCGCTGGCCGCGGCCGTCCTGGTCACCGACTCGCCCGAGCTCGCCGACGCGGTCGAGCGCGAGCTGGAACCGCAGATCGCCGCGACCAAGCACGTCGAGGACCGGATCGTCCCGGCGCTCTCCGGAAAGCAGTCCGCGATCGTCCTCGTCGACGGCATCGACGAGGGCCTGCGCGTCGTCGACGCGTACGGCGCCGAGCACCTGGAGATCCAGACCGCCGACGCCGCGGCCGTCGCCGACCGGGTCCGCAACGCGGGCGCGATCTTCGTCGGCCCCTGGTCGCCCGTCTCCCTGGGCGACTACTGCGCGGGCTCCAACCACGTGCTGCCCACCGGCGGTTGCGCCTGCCACTCCTCCGGCCTCTCCGTCCAGTCCTTCCTGCGCGGCGTCCACATCGTGGACTACACGCGCGACGCACTCGCCGAGGTCACGCACCACGTGGTGACCCTGGCGGAGGCGGAGGACCTCCCGGCGCACGGAGCCGCGCTCAAGGCAAGGTTCGGGGGTACCCCCGCGCGCGAGGCGCAGTGGGGGAGGAAGGTGCCCGACAGCAAGTGACCGGCATCGACGATCTCCCCATCCGCGACGAGCTGCGCGGCAAGTCCCCGTACGGCGCGCCCCAGCTCGACGTGCCCGTACAGCTGAACACCAACGAGAACCCCTACCCGCTGCCCGAGCCGATCGTCGAGCGCATCGCCGAACGGGTCAGGGAAGCCGCGCGCGGCCTCAACCGCTACCCCGACCGGGACGCCGTCGAGCTCCGCACCGAGCTCGCGAAGTACCTCACGCGCACCGGGGAGCACCCGGTCGGCCTCGCCAACGTCTGGGCGGCCAACGGCTCCAACGAGGTCATCCAGCAGCTGCTGCAGACCTTCGGCGGCCCGGGGCGCACGGCCATCGGCTTCGAGCCCTCGTACTCGATGCACGGACTGATCGCCCGCGGCACCGGCACGGGCTGGATCTCGGGCCCCCGCAACGGCGACTTCACCATCGATGTGGCGGCGGCCGCGCGCGCCATCGCCGAGCACCGGCCCGACGTCGTCTTCATCACCTCGCCGAACAACCCGACGGGCACGGCGGTCGACGCCGGGACCGTGCTCGCGCTCCACGAGGCGGCCCAGAAGGCGAAGCCGTCGCTCGTGGTCGTCGACGAGGCGTACGTCGAGTTCAGCCACCGCCCCTCGCTGCTGCCGCTGATCGAGGGTCGGCCGAATCTCGTCGTCTCGCGCACCATGTCCAAGGCCTTCGGCGCGGCCGGACTGCGTCTCGGCTATCTCGCCGCGCACCCGGCCGTGGTCGACGCCGTCCAGCTCGTCCGGCTGCCGTACCACCTCTCCGCCGTCACCCAGGCCACGGCGCTCGCCGCCCTGGAGCACACCGACACGCTGCTGGGGTACGTCGAGCAGCTCAAGGAGGAGCGGGACCGGCTGGTCGCCGAGCTGCGCGCCATCGGTTACGAAGTGACGGAATCCGACGCCAACTTCGTCCAGTTCGGACGCTTCGAGGACACCCACGGGATGTGGCAGAAGATCCTCGACCGGGGCGTCCTCGTCCGTGACAACGGCGTACCGGGGTGGCTGCGGGTCACCGCCGGCACGCCCGCAGAGAACGACGCGTTCCTCGATGCGGTTCGCGCACTGAAGAAGGAGCAGAGCTCATGAGCCGCGTAGGACGGGTCGAGCGCACCACGAAGGAGACCTCGGTCGTCGTCGAGATCAACCTCGACGGCACCGGAAAGGTCGATGTGTCGACAGGGGTCGGTTTCTACGACCACATGCTCGACCAGCTCGGCCGCCACGGCCTGTTCGACCTCACGGTCAAGACCGACGGCGATCTGCACATCGACAGCCACCACACCATCGAGGACACCGCCCTCGCGCTGGGCGCCGCCTACAAGCAGGCCCTCGGCGACAAGGTGGGGATCTACCGGTTCGGCAACTGCACCGTCCCGCTGGACGAGTCGCTCGCCCAGGTGACCGTGGACCTGTCCGGCCGCCCCTACCTCGTGCACACCGAGCCCGAGAACATGGCGCCGATGATCGGCGCGTACGACACGACGATGACCCGGCACATCCTGGAGTCCTTCGTCGCCCAGGCGCAGATCGCGCTGCACGTCCACGTGCCGTACGGGCGCAACGCCCACCACATCGTGGAGTGCCAGTTCAAGGCGCTGGCCCGAGCCCTGCGCTACGCCTCCGAGCGCGACCCGCGCGCTGCCGGAATCCTTCCCTCCACGAAGGGCGCCCTCTAGTCGTGAACGGTCTTTCCACGGTTCTGATCGTCGTCGGGCTCTTCCTGATCGGCGGCATCATCTCGTTCGCCAAGCAGCAGCTGCCCAAGGGCCTGATCGCGCTGCTCTCCGTCGGCGCCGCGATGTGCCTCGCCGCGGGCGTTCTGCGCCTGGACGTGTGGTCATGAGCGCGCGCAAGAAGGTCGTCGTCTTCGACTACGGCTTCGGCAACGTCCGGTCGGCCGAGCGAGCCGTCGCCCGGGTCGGCGCGGACGTCGAGATCACCCGCGACTTCGACAGGGCGATGAACGCCGACGGGCTCCTCGTCCCCGGCGTCGGCGCCTTCTCGGCCTGCATGACCGGCCTCCAGGAGGCCCGCGGGCACTGGATCGTCGACCGCAGGCTCTCCGGCGGCCGCCCGGTCATGGGCATCTGCGTCGGTATGCAGATCCTCTTCGCCCGCGGCATCGAGCACGGCGTGGAGACGGACGGCCTCGACGAGTGGCCCGGCACGGTCGCACCGCTCAAGGCCCCGGTCGTGCCCCACATGGGCTGGAACACCGTCGAGGCGCCCGAGGACAGTGAGCTGTTCGCCGGTCTCGACCCCGACGCACGCTTCTACTTCGTGCACTCGTACGCCGTGCACGACTGGTCCCTCGAGATCACCAATCCCGCGATGCGGGCTCCGAAGGTCACCTGGGCGACCCACGGCGAGCCGTTCGTCGCGGCCGTCGAGAACGGCGCCCTGTGGGCGACCCAGTTCCACCCCGAGAAGTCCGGCGACGCCGGCGCCCAGCTCCTCACCAACTGGATCGAGACCCTCTGATCATGGCTCAGAAGCTTGAACTCCTCCCCGCCGTCGACGTCCGCGACGGCCAGGCCGTCCGCCTCGTCCACGGCGAGTCCGGTACGGAGACGTCGTACGGCTCCCCGCTGGAGGCCGCCCTCACCTGGCAGCGCGCGGGCGCCGAATGGCTGCACCTGGTCGACCTGGACGCGGCCTTCGGCACCGGTGACAACCGTGAGCTCATCGCCGAGGTCAGCGGGGCCATGGACATCAAGGTCGAGCTCTCCGGCGGCATCCGCGACGACGAGACGCTCGCCGCCGCCCTCGCCACCGGCTGCACCCGCGTCAACCTCGGCACCGCGGCCCTGGAGACCCCCGAGTGGGTCGCCAAGGTCATCGCCGAGCACGGTGACCGGATCGCGGTCGGCCTCGACGTACGCGGCACGACCCTGCGCGGCCGCGGCTGGACCCGCGACGGCGGCGACCTCTACGAGACGCTGGCCCGTCTCGACTCCGAGGGCTGCGCCCGCTACGTCGTCACCGACATCGCCAAGGACGGCACCCTCCAGGGCCCCAACCTGGAGCTGCTGCGCAATGTCTGCGCCGCCACCGACAAGCCCGTCGTCGCCTCCGGCGGCGTCTCCTCGCTCGACGACCTGCGCGCGCTCGCCTCGCTGGTCCCCGAGGGTGTCGAGGGCGCGATCGTCGGCAAGGCGCTCTACGCCAAGGCGTTCACGCTGGAAGAGGCCCTGGAGGCAGTCTCCCGATGACAGATGTACGCCGCATCACCTCCGGCGGACCCGGGGAGGAGGCCTTCGCCTGCTCCCGCGCGGTGGAGCTGCCGAACGGCCTGGTTCTCGTCTCCGGTTGCACGTCGATGATCGACGGCGCTTTCGCCGACGGCGGCCCCTACGACCAGACGGTCAACTCCTTCAACGTCGCCCTCGGAGCGCTGAAGGAGCTCGGCCTCGGCGCCGAGCACGTGGTGCGCACCCGGATGTACATCACGCACGCCCGGGACATCGAGGAGGTCGGCCGCGCCCACAAGGAGCTGTTCGACGCCGTCCGCCCCGCCGCGTCGCTGGTCGTCGTCGCCGGACTCGCCGACCCGCGGCTGGTCGTGGAGGTCGAGGTCGAGGCGTACCGGCCGGCCGGAGAGAGCGGAGGTCCGCAGTCATGACCCTCGCGGTCCGAGTCATCCCCTGCCTGGACGTGGACAACGGACGGGTGGTCAAGGGAGTCAACTTCCAGAATCTGCGGGACGCGGGCGACCCGGTCGAGATGGCCAAGCTGTACGACGCCGAGGGCGCCGACGAGCTGACCTTCCTCGACATCACGGCGTCCTCCGGCGACCGCGAGACGACGTACGACGTGGTGCGCCGCACCGCCGAGCAGGTCTTCATCCCGCTCACGGTCGGCGGCGGCGTCCGCTCGGCCGACGACGTCGACAGGCTGCTGCGGGCCGGTGCCGACAAGGTCGGCGTCAACACCGCCGCCATCGACCGCCCCGAGCTGATCCGTGAGATCGCCGAACGCTTCGGCCGCCAGGTGCTGGTCCTGTCGGTGGACGCCCGCCGCACTCCCTCCGGTTCCTTCGAGGTGACCACGCACGGAGGCCGCCGCGGTACCGGCATCGACGCCGTCGAGTGGGCGCACCGGGCCGCCGAACTGGGGGCCGGCGAGATCCTGCTCAACTCGATGGACGCCGACGGCACCAAGGACGGCTACGACACCGAGATGATCGCGGCCGTCCGCAAGCACGTCACGGTCCCGGTGATCGCCTCCGGCGGCGCGGGCAGACTTGCCGACTTCGCACCGGCCATCGCGGCGGGCGCGGACGCGGTGCTGGCGGCGTCCGTGTTCCACTTCGGCGATCTGCGGATCGCCGAGGTCAAGGAGACCTTGCGGGAGGCGGGACACCCCGTCCGGTGACCGGGCGGTGAGTTCCTGGGACCGCCGGCTCGGCCGGACCCGCGGACCGGTGTCCGGGGATCCGGCACGAGCGCGGTGCCGCGCTGCGGCGGCACTGCGCGCGGTGCGCCGTGCCCGTGCTGCTCGTCTTAGGGCCCGCCCCTACCGGTGCGAGGACCGGCACAACGTGGGCGTCGCCCGCGCGGTGGACGGTCCGGCGCTGCGCTTCGGGCCGGCCGTCGCGGTCGTATCGTCCGGACCGTGGGCCCGGCTGCACGCCGCCCTCGTCCTGAAGCTGCCGACCGATCCGGTGATCCCGACACACGAGCGACCTGGGCGCGGTACCTCGCGGCCGGGGCGCCGCTGTGCGGGGCTCCGCCACGCTGGGCCTCCGCGGGCTGACACCGGAGCCGGATCGCTCCGGCGTGGCCGTGCCGGGGTTGTTCGCCGACAATGAGGCGATGAGGCGCACACGCGTGGCCCCACTCCTCTGCGCCGCGACGCTCGTCGCGGCGAGCCTCCAGGCAACGGCCGTCGCGGGCACCGCCGCCGCTCCGGGCGAGGCCGGGAGCGGCCCACCGTGCGTCAGCTCCCCGCCGCCCAGGGGCGGCCCCGCCCGTGAGGTCGTGAACCTCGCCCAGCAGGCCAGGACCGAACTGCACCTCAACTCGGTCGTGCTGCGCGTCACGAAGGGCGGCGAGGAAGTCCTCACGACGGCGCTGGGCGAATCGATGACCGGCGTTCCCGCGCAGCCCGGTATGCACTTCCGCGCCGGCTCGATCGCCATCGTGTACATGGGCATCACGCTGCTGCAGCTGGTGGACGAGAAGAAGGCGCGTCTCGACGACCCGGTGTCCCGCTGGCTGCCCGACGCCCCTCACGCCGACAAGATCACCCTGCGCATGCTCGGCGACTCCACCTCGGGACTCCACGACTACGTCACCGACCCGAAGTTCCTCGCCGCGCTGGAGGCGGCCCCCTTCCGCCAGTGGACGCCCGAGGAACTGGTGGCCTACCCGGCCGCGCACCCGCTCTGGTACGAGCCGGGCACGAGCTGGAACTACTCCCACGCCAACTTCGTGCTCCTCGGCGCCGCGCTGGAGAAGATCGCCGGAATCCCGCTCGACCGGCTGCTGGAGCAGCGCGTCATGGGCCCCCTCGGGCTGGACGACACCCGCAACAGCACCACCCCCGAGATCCCGCAGCCGGTCCTGCACGCCTTCACCTCGGAACGGGGACCCTACGAGGAGTCCACGTTCTGGAACCCGTCGTGGACGACCGCGCCCGGCGCCGTCGTCACCTCCCACATCTGCGACCTGGCCCGCTCCGCGGAGGGCGTCGGCTCGGGCGAGCTGCTGTCACCGGCCGCGTTCCGGACCCAGCTCGACCCCGGCACGGTCGGGCTCGGTGGCGGTACGAAGACCTGCCCGGCCACGGTCTGCCTGAAGAACACCGCGGCCAAGCACTTCGGCGTCGGTGTCATCGTGCAGAACGACTGGATCATGACGAACCCGTCGTTCTCGGGCTACGCCGCCGTGCAGGCCTATCTCCCCGCCGAACGCCTCGCCATCGCGGTCGCGACCACCAAGACCAAGGGCACGCCGGAAGGCAATGCCGCTCAGGTGATCATGAACCGGATCGCCACGGCCCTCGCCCCGGGACACCCGGCCCCCGGCGGAACCTGAGAGCCGGGACCCGGGACCGTGGATCGGCCCGCGGCTCAGCCCATCCCGAGCTGAGCCCTGCCGACCCGGTCGACCGCGTCCTTGTCGCCCTCGATCTCCACCTTCGCCGCGTCCTGCCGCCCGAAGGAGAACAGCGTCAGCTCACCCGGCTCCCCGGTCACCGTCACCACCGGTGCGCCCCGGTGCGCCACCGCCGTCTGCCCGTCCGGGCGGCGCAGCACCAGCCCCACCGGAGACCTCCGGCCCAGCAGCCTGGCCCCCCGCTCCAGCCGCGTCCACAGCGTGTCCGCGAAGACCGGGTCCAGCTCCCGCGGCGTCCAGTCGGGCTGCGCCCGCCGCACGTCCTCGGCGTGCACATAGAACTCGACCGTGTTCGCCCCCTCGTCGACCGGCTTGATCGAGAACGGAGACATCCGCGGCGGGCCTGTACGGATCAGCTGGATCAGCTCCTCGTACGGCTTCGCCGCGTACTCGGCCTGCACCCGCTCCAGCCTGGCCCTCAGCGGGCTCAGCACGATTCCGGCCGCCTCGGGGCGACGCTCGCGCACCACGACGTGCGCCGCCAGATCGCGGGTGTTCCACCCCTCGCACAGGGTGGGGGCATCCGGTCCCGCAGCCTCCAACAGGTCGGCGAGCAGGAGCCGTTCACGCTTGGCATGGGTCGACATGCTCGCCAGCCTACGGCCGTCGACCCGAGTCCGCCCAGTGGACGTACCGCCGGACGGACGGCGCCGAAGCGGCACAATGACCCCATGACAGGCACGCCCAGCACGCGCAGCAGCTCCAGCGCACTCGACCCCGCCATCGCCGGCCGCCTCAAGCGCAGCCCCGACGGCCTGGTTCCGGCCATCGCCCAGCAGTACGACACCGGTGAGGTGCTCATGCTCGGCTGGATGGACGACGAGGCACTGCACCGCACCCTCACCACCGGCCGCGCGACCTACTGGTCCCGCAGCCGTCGGGAGTACTGGGTCAAGGGCGACACGTCCGGCCACGTCCAGCACGTCAAGTCGGTCGCACTCGACTGCGACGCCGACACCGTCCTCGTCAAGGTGGACCAGATCGGCGCCGCCTGCCACACCGGCGCCCGTACCTGCTTCGACGCCGACGTGCTGCCGCTCGGCCAGTAGGGTCGTACGCCATGGATCTCGAGACCTTCCGCAAGCTGGCGGCCGACCGCCGCGTCATCCCCGTCAGCCGGCGCCTCCTCGCCGACGGCGACACGCCGGTGGGCCTCTACCGCAAGCTCGCGGCGGAGCGGCCGGGCACCTTCCTCCTCGAATCCGCCGAGAACGGGCGCTCCTGGTCCCGCTACTCCTTCGTCGGCGTACGGTCCGCCGCCACCCTCACCACCCGCGACGGTGAGGCCCATTGGCTCGGCACCCCGCCCGTCGGCGTCCCGGTCGACGGGGACCCGCTGACGGCGCTGCGCGCCACCGTCGACGCCCTGCACACCCCGCGTGACCTGGCCTCGGGGATGCCGCCCTTCACCGGCGGCATGGTCGGCTACCTCGGCTACGACATCGTCCGCAGGCTGGAGAGGATCGGCGAGCACGGCCGGGACGACCTCGAGCTGCCCGAGCTGACCATGCTGCTCACCTCGGACCTCGCCGTCCTGGACCACTGGGCCGGCACCGTCCTGCTGATCGCCAACGCGATCAACCACAACGACCTGGACACGGGCGTCGACGAGGCGTACGCGGACGCCGTCGCCCGCCTCGACGCCATGGAGGCCGACCTCTCCCGGCCCGCCGCGTACGAGCCGCACGCCCTGCCGCCGTCCGAGCTGCCCCCGTACACGGCGCCGCTGTGGGGCGGCGTGCAGTTCCAGGAGGCCGTCGAGGACATCAAGGAGCGCATCCGCGCGGGCGAGGCCTTCCAGGTCGTGCCCTCGCAGCGCTTCGAGACGCCGTGCGAGGCGAGCGCCCTGGACGTCTACCGGGTACTGCGGGCCACCAACCCGAGCCCGTACATGTACCTGCTCCGCTTCGAGGGCTTCGACGTCGTCGGCTCCAGCCCGGAGGCCCTGGTCAAGGTCGAGGACGGGCGCGCCATGCTGCACCCCATCGCCGGCACCCGGCCGCGCGGCGCCACCCCGCAGGAGGATCACGACCTCGCCGAGGAACTGCTCGCCGACCCGAAGGAGCGCGCCGAGCACCTCATGCTCGTCGACCTCGGCCGCAACGACCTGGGCCGGGTCTGCGAGCCGGGCTCCGTCGAGGTGGTCGACTTCATGTCCATCGAGCGGTACTCGCACGTCATGCACATCGTCTCGACCGTGACCGGCAACGTCGCCGAAGGCCGTACCGCCTTCGACGTCCTGACCGCCTGCTTCCCCGCCGGTACGCTCTCCGGCGCCCCGAAGCCCCGGGCGATGCAGATCATCGAGGAGCTGGAGCCGTCGCGGCGCGGACTGTACGGCGGCTGTGTCGGCTACCTCGACTTCGCGGGCGACTCCGACACCGCCATCGCCATCCGTACGGCCCTGCTGCGTGACGGCACCGCGTATGTGCAGGCCGGCGCCGGGATCGTCGCCGACTCGGACCCGGTCGCCGAGGACACCGAGTGCCGCAACAAGGCGGCCGCGGTACTGCGGGCCGTGCACACGGCGAACCGGCTGAACGGCAACTGAACGGGTGAGGGATAGTGGGGTACGTGACTGCTGTACCCGTACCCCAGCCCCGTACCGAGAGCGCCCCGGCCGCCGCAGGCAGCCGGCGCAGCCTCGCCGCCGCCCTGCTGCTCGGCGCCGTCGGCGCCGCCGTGGTGCTGCTCGCCTCCGGGCAGATCTGGGCCGAGGGCACGGCTGCGGTCCTCGGCAGCAGTGTGTCCCTGGAGGCCAGCGGTCGTGATGTCACCGGTGTCCCCGCCGCCCTCGCCGTCGTCGGCCTGGCCGCCCTCGTCGCCGTCTTCGCCGTCCGCGGCAAGCCCCGGCTGCTGGTCGCCGTCCTGCTCACCCTCAGCGGTGCCGGCGCGGCGATCGCCGCCTACGGCAGCGTCTCCGGGACCGCGGCCCTCGACGAGCAGGCACGGCGGGCCACGGGGGACAGTGCCGCCGCGGTGGACTCGCTCACGCACACCGCCTGGCCGTTCGTCACCGCCGCAGCCGGACTGCTGATCCTGCTGGCCGGACTGCTGGCCCTGCGCTACGGCGCCTCCTGGCCCGCGATGTCGGGCCGCTACGAACGTGAGGGCGGGAGCCCGCGCAAGGCGGCCCCGGCGACCGATCCGGACCGGCCCGAGGACCTGTGGAAGGCCCTCGACCGAGGCGAGGACCCCACTCGCGATCAGTGACGACCCCCACGTCCCGACACCCCCTCGCGTACGGGACAATAGGGTACGAGCGTCCCGCTCACCCCACAGTGCAAGACGAACGAGGAGCAACTCATGGCGGGCAGCAGCCACGGACACACCCCGGCCGCCTGGACCGGTGTCACCATCAGCTTCATCGGCTTCTGCATCGCGGGAGTCTTCTTGGTGGCGGCCAATCCGCTCGGCTTCTGGGCCGGAATGGCCGTGACGCTGCTCGGCGGTGTCGTCGGCGGTCTGATGAGGGCCGCGGGTCTCGGGATGCCGAAGCAGCAGGTCATCCGGGTCCAGGCGCCCGCCCCGGTCGCGCAGCGCGTGCCGGCCGAGGCCACGGCGGCCTCCTGACGCCACGGGTTTCCCTGGGGTCCCCCGGGACCTCCGAAGGCATCCGAGCGCTCCGAGAGGCGCAGTCCTGCGGGCCCGGGCTGCGCCTCTCCGCATGCCCGGGGGACAATCGTGTGGTGGATGTCATTCCTGCCGCCGCCCCCGGTCCGGGCGAGCCCTCCGTACCGGGGCCCGCGACGCACCCCGCGCTCGCCGCCGCGCCCATCGCTGCGCACGGCGCGGTGCCGGGGCCGGTGACCGCTCAGGGCGTACCGGGGGCCGCTCCCCGTCCCGCGCCGCTCCTGCGGCGGCTGGCCTCGCCGGTGGGCACCATGGCCGCGGTCGCCGCCGCCTTCGCGTACGTCGGCACCGTGGACCCCAACGAGCCCGGGCACTATCCGGTCTGCCCCCTGCTGCGGCTCACCGGGGTCCTCTGCCCCGGCTGCGGCGGTCTGCGCAGCGCCCACGCCTTCATCACCGGCGACCTCGGCGCAGCCCTAGGCGCCAACGCCGTCGCCACCGTCGGTTACGGAGTCTTCGCCGTCGTGTGGCTCGTCTGGCTCGTCCGCGCCACCCGGGCGCAGCCGCTGCGGATCGCCGTCCGACCCGTCTGGTGGTGGGGACTCGGGGGGATTGTGCTGGTCTTCACCGTCGTACGGAATCTTCCGTTCGGGGCGTTCCTCGCGCCATGACCCGCAGCAAGCGGTTCCAGGTAGTGGGACGCCCGTCAACCGGATGCGGGGCCTTCGCCCTCCTACGGATACCATCGAGATTGCTGACAGTGATCCACCATCAACCTCCCGGAAGGGGGCCGCTCGCGTGAGTGTGCTCGACGAGATCATCGAAGGCGTGCGCGCCGACCTCGCAGAGCGGCAGGCGCGGGTCAGCCTCGACGAGCTCAAGGAGCGTGCCGCCAAGGCGCCCCAGGCCAAGGACGGCGTCGCCGCGCTGCGCGGTGACGGGGTCAAGGTCATCTGCGAGGTGAAGCGCTCCAGCCCCTCCAAGGGCGCGCTCGCCGCGATCGCCGATCCTGCCGGACTCGCCGCCGACTACGAGGCGGGCGGCGCGGCCGTCATCTCCGTCCTCACCGAACAGCGCCGCTTCGGCGGCTCGCTCGCGGACCTGGAAGCCGTGCGGGCGCGGGTGGACATCCCGCTGCTCCGCAAGGACTTCATCGTCACGTCGTACCAGCTGTGGGAGGCCCGTGCGTACGGCGCCGACCTGGTCCTGCTGATCGTTGCCGCACTCGACCAGGAGGCTCTCGTCTCCCTGATCGAGCGTGCCGAGTCGATCGGCCTCACCCCGCTCGTCGAGGTCCATGACGAGGACGAGGTCGAGCGCGCCGTGGACGCCGGAGCCAAGATCATCGGCGTCAATGCCCGCGACCTCAGGACACTCAAGGTCGACCGTTCCACCTTCGAACGGGTCGCCCCCGAGATCCCCGCGGGCATCGTCAAGATCGCCGAATCCGGTATCCGCGGCCCGCACGACCTGATCGCGTATGCCAACGCCGGCGCCGACGCCGTCCTCGTCGGCGAGTCCCTGGTCACCGGCCGCGACCCGAAGGCCGCCGTGGCCGATCTCGTCGCCGCGGGCGCCCACCCGGCGCTGCGGCACGGGAGAGGCTGACCTCCCGCCCATGACCACCAACGTCCGCCGCGCACCGTCGCTCCGGCCGGGCCTTCGCCGCCCGGTCGGCGCGGCCGCGCCCGCGCGCGTGC
>NZ_JBEOXF010000015.1:0-129889 GCF_040296405.1 Streptomyces sp. NPDC002133
GCAGCCCGCTGCCGCGGACGAGCATGGTCACTTCTGCCCCGAGGGCGCGCCAGGCGGTGGCCATTTCGACGGCCACCACTCCGCCGCCGACCACGGCGAGACGACCGGGTACCCGGTCGGCGCTGGTCGCCTCACGGTTGGTCCAGGGACGAATGTCGTCCAGATGGGGGAGGTCCGGCATTGCCGGGCCGCTGCCGGTGCAGACGGCGACCGCGTGCCGGGCACTGAGCCGCACCGTCTCGCCGTCGGGGGTGCTCACCACGACCTGGCGGGGGCCGTCGAGGCGGCCGTGGCCGCGTACGAGGTCGACAGAGATCGAGTTCAGCCAGGCGACCTGGTCCTCGTCCTGCCAGTGGTGGACGATGTCGTCGCGGTGCGCGAGGACGGCTGCCACGTCCAGGGGCCTGTCCACCGCACTTTTCAGTCCCGGTACGCCGAGCGCGTCGGCGCGTGCCAGCACCGGCCGCAGCAGCGCCTTGCTGGGCTCGCACGCCCAGAACGAACACTCGCCGCCGAGCAGCTCGCTCTCCACGATGACGGTACTGAGCCCCGCAGCACGGGTCCGGTCGGCCACGTTCTCGCCCACGGGGCCCGCGCCGATGACGACGACGTCGTAAGTGCGGGAGGTGTCGTTCACTGATGCTCCTGTCTTTCCGCTTCTGCGGGTCTGTGTCACGGGGGCGGGCGCTACTGGATCACTCGGCGACGGCGGCGGGCGTTCGACGGGCTGACGTCCGTCAGGTCACCGTCCGGGGAGCCGGGTCGTCACTTCCTGGAGCACCCAGCCGCTGCCGTCCGGGTCGCTGCACGAGGTGAACGAGCCGTAGCTCTGCGCTCGGGCTCGGGGCTGGCTCGGGGCTACGCGTCCCTTTTCCCGGGCGCGAATGGAAGACACCGGACGGAATCCACTCCGTGGCGCCCCAGGTGACCGCGGCCGCGCATTCACGCCGGCGTTGGAGACTACGCCTCCAGGTCGAGGCGGACGACCGCGCCGATCTCGACGAGCTGGTCGGGCAGCGCGAGGTCGGACACGCCCATGACGGTGCTGGTGGGCCGGTGGTCGCCGCAGTACGCGGCGTGCAGCCGGGCGACGGTGTCGAAGTGCTCCCGCAGGTCCTTGACGAGGACGGTGGTCTCGACGATCTGGCCGCGGGTGGCGCCGAAGTGCTCCAGCACTCGGTCGAGGTTGTCGAGCGTCGTCCTGACCTGGAGTTCGAAGTCGCCCGCCCCGACGAAGGCCCCGGCGCTGTCGTGCGACAACTGCCCGGAGATGTAGAGCGTGTCGCCTGCCTGCACGGCCTGGCTGTATCCGTAGAGAGTTTCCCACGGCATACCGAAGCCGTATTCCTTGGACTCAACAGTCACGGTTCTCTCCTCGTAGTCGACCGAGCCATTCCCGCGGCGGCGGGACGACAACTAAGACCAGCATCGCCCCGATGGTGTGACACACCCCCCGCGCGGTTGGGGAAGTTCTGCCGGCCGCCTGCGGGAGAACTCAACGGCCGTTGACACGCCGCCATAGCGGTTGATGGCTTGGCTTGGCGTGGGGCTGGGGAGATCTCCGCGTCAAATGAAAATGGGGGAGTGTTGCCCCGGTCCACCCCCCTTTCAAGACCCGCATGTTCACCGAGTCGATCGCGCAGCGCGACCAGTCCAGGTCTCCGCGCGAGCCCGGTTCGTCGAGGGTGACGCGGTGCAACCTGGCCCGCACTCGGACGGTACTCCCCTCGGTGAAGCGCCTGTGCGCGGTCGGAAGACGGCGTCAACTCCCAGGACGGCTTCTCAGGATGACGCTCCATAGCGGGCGGCGATCGTGGCGGCCCGGTTGTGCAGGGAGGTACGCAGCCCCTGCGGGGCCAGGACTTCCGCGTGCGTGGCGTGCTGCCACAGGGCCCATTCGGCGTGTCGCGAATCTTGGAAGATCACGTTCAGCCGCAGCCAGCCATCCGCGTCGGATTCTTCGGCGCAGACGGCCAGCACGGTGCCCACCAGGTGCTCCCGCCGCGCCGGGTCCACCCGTACCAGCACGGCGACTTGGTCGCCTCCGGTCCGGAACTGCGCGTTGCGTTCCTGCCAGGCCCGGTCCAGATCGACCGTGTCCGGTCGCTGCGCAGGTTCGTCGAGTGCCTCGGCGGCCAGCACCCGGGACAGCCGGTAGGTGCGGTCCGCGCCGCCCCTCGTGGCCAGCAGGTAGCCCTGCTCGCGTACGGTGACCAGGCCGATCGGGTCCACCGTGCGCCACTTCGGGGTCTGGTCCACAGCCGCGTATTGGATGCGGAGCTTGTGTCCGGCGAACACCGCGCGCCGGACCTCGGCCGCTATGGTGTCGGACACCTCATCTGCGGCCACGCGGCGCGAGAGGAGGTCGGTCTCCGGGTTGATGAGTAATCGCTGCGCCGCGCCGGCCGCAGTGTCTCGAAGACCTTCGGGCAGTGCGTCGACCACTTTGAGCATGGCCGAGGCGAGCGCCGAGCCGAGGCCGAACAGCTGCGCGCCGCGCCGTGATCCGGCGACCAGCAGGGCGAGCGCCTCGTCGTGGTTCAGTCCGGTGAGCGCTGTCTGGAAACCGGGCAACAACGCGAAACCGCCGTGCCGGCCGCGTTCGGCGTAGACCGGCACACCGGCCGCGGACAGCGCCTCTATGTCGCGCAGCACCGTGCGGGTGGATACCTCCAGCTCACGGGCCAGCGTGTCCGCGGTCATCCGACCGCGCTGGCGCAGGAGGAGGACCAATGTAACCAACCGGTCGGCGCGCATATGAAAACGTTAGCAAAAATACATGACCAAGGATGTCACGTTTTATTGGAAGGCTCCTTCACGCGACGTCAAAGCTTGGTGGCTGCCGAGCCGATGGACGTACGTTCTGTCAGTGAATCGAATGGAGCTGGTGCGGCAATGGAACGAAATGCGGTCAACCCGGTGTCGTGGTCGGTGGAGATGGGCTTCAACCAGGGTGAGGTCGTCTCCGGGCACTCGCGCACCCTGTTCATCTCGGGGCAGACCGCGATGAGCAGGGAAGGCAAGCCCGAGCACGACGGTGACATGGCGGCGCAGCTGGCGCTGAGCATTGACAACATCGAGGCCGTGCTCGCCGAGGCCGGCATGTCCCTCTCGAGTCTCGTCCGGCTCAACGTCTACACGACCGACGTCGACCTGCTCTTCCAGCACTACGGCGTGCTGGCGGGACGGCTGGGCGCCGCCGGGGTCGCGCCGACCACCACGATGCTCGGGGTGACGCGTCTGGCGATCCCTGGCCAGATGGTCGAGCTCGAGGGCACCGCCGTCGCGTGATGTGATCTCGTCTCTTCCGCTGCTCGTGCCCGTCGAACCGGCACGAGCAGCGGACAGGTCGGTGATTTCTGGTGCTCATGGTCGTGCCGTTCGCGTCTCTGGCTTCGGCAACGATTCCTGCCTGCAACGGCTGCGGCACGCGGACGCCCGCCTGCCGCTCGACGTATGTCAGCTCTGCGGTGTCCGCGGACCCGACTACGCCTGGGCGAGTTCGAGCCCGCTGCACAAGGCCTCGCCCGTGCCCGGATCGCCTACGAGTACTCCGAACACGCCATAGGCTCACTGCCGAGTTCCCCTGCCGCTACAGCTACGCCACCGAGATCGCCGACCCCGCCGACCTCACGCCGATGATGTCGGCGCTTCGGCATGCAGGCCGTGGGCCACGCGATCGCGACACTGCCTCTACTCGCCGCGGACGGCACGGCGGAGCTTCGTGAGGCGCTCGTGCAGGATGCGTTCCCCGCCGTGCTGTGTGGGGCGGTAGTAGTCCTTCCCCACGAGTTCGTCCGGCGGGTACTGCTGCTCCAGGACTCCGTCGGAGGCGGCGTGGGGGTACTGGTAGCCGATCGCGTTGCCCAGCTCCCTGGCGCCTGCGTAGCGGCCGTACCGCAGGTGAGCGGGAATCTCACCGACGGCGCCCGCTCGGACGTCGGCCATGGCCTCGTCGATCCCGACGATCACCGTGTTCGACTTCGGCGCCATTGCCAGATGCACGGTGGCCTGCGCCAGGGCGAGGCGGGCCTCGGGCATTCCGATCAGCTGGACCGTCTGCGCCGCCGCGACGGCGGCCTGCAGCGCTGTGGGGTCGGCCAGCCCGACGTCCTCACTGGCGTGCACCACCAGCCGCCGCGCGACGAACCGCGGGTCCTCCCCGGCCACGAGCATGCGGGCCAGGTAGTGCAGCGCGGCGTCGGGGTCCGAGCCGCGGATCGACTTGATGAACGCGCTGATGACGTCGTAGTGCTGGTCGCCCTGCCGGTCGTAGCGCACGGTGGTCTCGGCGATGGCCCGCTTCACGGCCGGCACGTCGATCACCGTGCCGCCGGTGTCGGTCACCCCGTCGGCACTCGCCTCCAGCGCGGTCAGCGCGCTACGGGCGTCGCCGGCCGCGAGGCGTACCAGGGCGTCCTCGCCCTCGGGGGACAGCGAGACCGAACCGTCGAGGCCGCGCTCGTCCTTCGCCGCCCGCCGCAGCAGCTCGCGGACCTCGTCCTCGTTCAGAGACTGGAGCTGCAGCACCAACAGCCGTGAGAGCAACGGCGACACCACCGAGAACGACGGGTTCTCCGTGGTGGCGGCGACAAGCAGCACAAGCCGGTCCTCGACAGCCCCGAGCAAGGCGTCCTGCTGGGTCTTGGAGAAGCGGTGCACCTCGTCGATGAACAGCACGGTCTGCCGGTTCTGGCGGTCGCGGCGACGGCGCGCGTCGTTCATCACTTCGCGCAGTTCCTTGACTCCGCTGGACAGCGCCGAGAGGGCGACGAAGTGCCGGGTGGCGACGTTGGCGAGCAAGCGCGCGATCGTGGTCTTCCCGGTACCGGGCGGGCCGTAGAGCAACACCGACACCGCCTCCCCGCCCTCCGCCAGCCGCCGCAGCGGCGCGCCGGGACGGAGCAAGTGCGCCTGGCCGACGACCTCGGCGAGCGTACGCGGCCGCATCCGCACCGCCAGCGGCGCGGTGGCCCGCACGGGCTCGGCGGCCGGGGTTCCGTCGGACGTCGGTAACGCGAACAGCCCCTCATCCTCGGCAGCCATCACGCCACCCATCCCTCGGCACAGAGCACACCTTGGCGTCGGAGCCGGCTGTCCGTCCGAGGACCTCGGTCGCCTCGGCCTACCGAAGTCCCCATGATCGGCCGCGCCCCGAGACGATCGAGGGAAGATGCTCTGCTGGACACGCGCCGCGGCCCTTCCTCTGTGATTCGGTCACTCATACGTTCGGCCACTACACGTACAGCGTTCCCCGGGCGATGACCACGGCCGACCCCGCCACCTGGACCGACTCGATCCGATCCGGCGTCCCCATGGCCCGAGCGCGCATTGTCGAAGGACGGCCGATCTCGACCCCCTGGCAGATCTCGATCCACTCTCCGAAAGGGACCAGACCGTGCCGGGCCAAGTGTACCGCGAGCGAACCAGCGGCCGAGCCGGTGGCCGCGTCCTCCACCACGCCATAGGCGGGCGAGAACATCCGCAGCCTCCATCGAGTGCCCGAGCCCGCGAAGCAGTTGGCGGCCATGTCGGGCAGCCTCGCGAGAATCCTCTGGTCCGGCTCCACGTCGGAGAGCGCGGCCACGCTGTCCAGGCCGACGAACACGTGCCGCGGCCCGTTGCGGTAGACCTCGACCGGCAGGATGCTGCCGGAGGCCACCAGATCGAGACCGGCAAGCAACTCGTCCGCACGGTCGTAGGGTTCCCACGTCGGGACGGGTTGCCACATGCCCGCCGCGCCGGCCCGGCCGTCGCCGTCACGCTCGAGTTCGAACGCCACGGTGCCCATGGCGGTCTCCATCCGGAGCTCCTTCGCCGAGTTCAACTCACCGAGCACAACGGCCGTACCCAGGGTCGGATGTCCGGCGAACGGCAGCTCGTTCACCGGGGTGAAGATGCGGACCCGCACATCACCGTCGTCTTCTGCGGGGAGGACGAAAACAGTCTCCGACAGGTGCATCTCCTGCGCGATCTGCTGCATGCGCTCGGGGGACAGGCCGGAGGAATCCAGGAAGACCGCGGTCGGGTTTCCTTCCAGCGGGACGTCGGTGAAGACGTCGGCTACCACGTACTGGTACGTACCCATGGGTTCCGTTCTCGAAGTGGGGACATCGGGGCTCATGCGGCGAACTCCCGGGCGAGGATCGCGCCGACCTCGCCGCCGACTCGGCGTGCCGCGGGTCAGTGGGTGTCGAAGAGGGCCTGGTATCGAGCGACCGCCTGCTCTGTGGCCGCACGCTCGGCAAGGGTCGGGTTGAAGGGATCCGCGGCCGGGGGCAAGGCACCGAGTTTGAGCAGCGCGGCCATGAGAAGCATGCGCGCCTTGGTGGCCGTGAGGTTGTTGCCCGAGATGAACGTCGGGTCGGTCCGGTACGCCATGCCTCCGGTGTTGCCGCGGCCCGTGCGGACCACCGGCATACCGGCGAAGAGGGCGACGCTCAGTGCCGCGTTCCTCGTCGGGTCGGCCATCCCGAACGGCGACATGCCTTCACAAACGAAGCCCGCCAGTGGCGTGTTGGCGAGGTTGGCGTCGATCCGTGCGAGGATCTCGACCTCTACGTCGGCGATGGGCGGACTGCCGGCGCCGGCCCCCGTTGCCGCGTACCGGCTGTACTTGGTGATCGAGACATGCGGCATGGCGGCGGGTACGAGTCCGTCGGCGTCCTTCGTCGCAACGTCGACCAAGGACACGCCCGTGTCCAACGTGCCGGCGACGCCGGCCACCCGCTGGGGGAGCACGGTGACGCGGAGCTCCGAGCGATGGGTGTGCCTGCGGGCGGGGAGGTAGGTGAGCTGCGGGGGGCCGTAGCCACCCAGGTCGGCAACGACTCCTCCATGACCGCCGGTGACCTCGTAACCCCCCGGTCGGGCGTCGACCTTGGTCACGTCCCGGGCCGAATAGACGAGTTCGTCGACGATCACGCAAGCACCGACGCGGTCCTCGCCCCGCTCGTCCAGGGCGACGCCCGACGCGATGAACTTCACGCCGTCCACCACGTTGCGGTCGCCGTCCGCACTCAGGGACTGGTGGCGCCGTTGAGCCGCGTGTCCGACGAGTGGCACCGTCGTGTCGACCAACAGTCCGAGCCAGTACAAGGTCTCGTCGACGGTCGGACTCCCCTCGAGCCATTGGACGCCGGCGTAGTCTCCCGTGGCGAGGACGGCCTGGACCTGGTTGGTCGCCTGGGCGAGGTTCGCCAGGCCCGGTTCGCTCTGGAGGTGGTAGGGGTAGTAGACGAAGAAGTCCTGCCCGAGGCGTTCGGAATCGGGACCTTTGGTGTATCCGCCCGACGGTGCGGCGCGGAAGAAGTCGAAGTCGGCGATCGACCCCAGCTCTACGGGCGTGCCGTGGTCGCCGAGGCCGAACCGCTCGATCTCCTCGTAGAGGCGGCGGGCGTCGGGGTAGAACGTCTGCCGAGCGGCTCCCGGTGGTGCGAACGGTGCCGTCGAGGTCTCCTCCCAGGCGGATCCGTCCGCCTGCCTGCCCATGTAAGGGAGGGGATAGAGACCGTCGGTGGGATCGAGTTCGACGACGTACACCGGTGTGGCGTCGTCGAGAGGCTGCTCGTGGTGCAACGTGCCGTCCTTGTCGAGCCAGCCGTCCGGAGGGGCGTACAAGCCGGCTGCGTCTTGTTCGAGCGGGTGCGCGCTGAAGGCCTCGATGTACAACGTCACGGGTGCCGCGAGCCGCTGAGGACGCAGGACGTCGAAGTGAGAGGGGCGCAGCGGCAGACCGTGGCGTACGCGTGCCTTGTTCGACGTGACCAGGTCCGGTGTGTTCAGAATCGTCGCCGTCGGTCCGGCGAACACCGCGATCCGCGGTCGCGGCGCGCCGCCCGGAAGATTGTGACCCATCACAACGGCCGCAGGTGTTCGATGGTGATGTGGTGCTGCTCGGTCAGCCGCTGGGAGACCAGCGACCGGTGGCAGGCCTCGGGGTCGCGCTCGACGCAGAACAGCGCTGCGGTCCCGCTGCTCGGCAGCGCCGACACGATCGGCTCGAGGTCGGCCAGGTCGAGGATCTCGGTGGTGTAGCGGCGGCTGTACTCGGCGGCGAGCTCGCGGCGTGAGCGCTTGCCGACTCCTAGGCGGTCGTCCTCGGCGTACTGGAGGTGACGCAACTCGGTGGTCGGGGCGAGTTCACGGTGGTGCTCGTAGGCGATCCCGGCCTCGGCGAGCGCCGCCTGCAGCCGGCGTGAGTTCGCCCAGGCGTAGTCCGGTCCGCGGACACCGCGGCGCTGACGTACGTCGAGCAGCAGGCGCACGTTCGCCTGTTGTAGTCGTTGCAGGTAAGAATCGCCGTCGAAGCCGTAGACGCCGATCGTTGCCATCTTGAGCACCGGAGATCTCCTGTTCGAGCTATGACTCGTGCCCCACCCGACGGTCTCGCCCCTGAGCCATGACGCCGCCCAGGTCGGATTCAGTGCGTATTCCTAGTGTTGCGACGGGGTGCGCGGCGCGGCGATCAGAGCGGTCGTCTCCATGGGCAGCTCCGCGGTCCCGGCGATGTCCAGGCCGGCCCGGTTCAGCAGCCGCGTGATCCTGTCGAGGGTGCGGTGTTCGCCGCCCGTCGTCACCAGGAGGTGCAGATCCCACAGTGCGGGCAGCACGGAGGAGTTCTCGTCCTCGACGAAACGATCGAGGATCAGCAGCCGCGACGAGGAGTCCGCCATGGCGCGGCGGCAGTTCTCGAAGACGCCGACGACGGCTTCGTCGTCCCAGCCGGCCAGCACGCGGCAGAGGATGTAGACGTCCCCGCCCGCCGGGACGTCCTTGAACATGTCGCCCCCGACCAGCTCGGCGCGGTCCAGGCCGACGGTGGCGGACAGGTGCTCACGCGCCTTCGGCATCATGTGCTCGCGGTCGAAGAGCGTGCCTCTGACATCCGGTGTGGCGCCGAGGATCGTGGCGAGCAGGTGCCCGCCCCCTCCGCCCACATCCACGACCGTCTTGCCGCCGGAGAAGTCGAAGATCTCGGGCACCTGGTGGAAGAACATGCTTGCGGCGTTCATGGTGTGCTGGAAGCGCCTGGCGGTGGCCGCGTCCTGACCGAGATATTCGTAGAACGACTGGCCGTAGGCGACTTCGAATCCCGAGGCCTCCGTGCTGATGGCGTGGTGGGCGTGACCCCACGCGGAGTAGAACTCCTCGCCGTACAGCAGGCACATGTCGCGCAGTGACTGAGGGCCGTCGAGCAGGGCCGCGCTGACCCGGGTACCGCGGTAGCCGGTGGACTCGTTGCCCTCGAATATGCCCATGGCCACCAGAAGGCGCATCAGGCGGTGAATGCCCTGCTCATTCGCCCCGGTTGCCTTGGCGAGTTCGGCATCGGTGTCACGGCCGGCCTCGATGTGGTCGGGCAGTCCGAGCTTGACCGCGGTGTAGAGCGCCTGCGCCCTCCATCCACCGGTGATGATGTCGACCACGTCTCGAGTGGCCTGCACGTCGACTGTCATTGAGACCTCACCATCCCGACCTACCAACCGATGCCGGTCGGCCCACTTCGCCGCGGTCATCCACGGCACGACATAGAACTTGGTGATACGACGTGCCCCCTTGCTCCCTCGCGAGGAGCCGGCCCGCCACCGCCGAGCGAGGCGTCAGAGCGGTATGCGCACGAGCACTGGGGGGCCGAGGACCTCCCGGTGTGAGACGGAGCCGTCAGAAAGTCCCACCTCACGCCGGGAGATCCTCACCCCTCACCCGTCGGCCGGCCGTGGGGCCTCGACCTGATCACGGCCACGGGTGGCGGGGTGCGTACTGCTTCACAATCCACCGGTACACCACCTCCCTGGCATCGGGCCGCTCGGCGTCGTCGAGTACGTGCCCGACGGGGATGCCATGCCGGCGTGGAGGCAGGTGCGACAGCACGTCGCGGTGGCGTGTTGGACGATGTCCGTCCTCGGTTCGGGGCCGGTTCGAACGCTGTGGCCCGGTGGTCGATCAGGACTGCTTCTGGGTGATGTTGAACATCCAGGTGATCCCGAACTTGTCCACGAACGTGCCGGCCTCGTCGCCCCAGATCTGCTTCTCGAGAGGCATCGCCACGGTGCCGCCGACGGACAGCTTCTCGAAGTACTCGCGGAGCTTGGCGTCGTCGCCGCCGAGGTAGAGCGCGACGTTGGTGCCCGGGTTGAAGGGAACCCGCTCCGGGACGTCCCACGCCATCACCGTGAAGCCGTCCGAGGTGCTGAGAGTGGCGTGCATGATTCTGTCGGTGTCCGGCGATTCCGGCGAGCCGAAGTCGCCGAACGTGCCCAACTCCAGCGTGCCGCCGAAGACTTCGTGGTAGAACTCCATCGCCTGCCGTGCGTCCCCGTCGAAGGCGATGTACGGGTTGAGCTGAGATCCCACCTGATGCTCCTTGGTGTATGTGCGAACAACGGTGAACCTGGCGACGGGCACCGACGGACCGTCCGGGCCCGGCGGCGCGCTGGTCGCCCGGCACGACGCATGACCCGGTGCTCGACGGCGCGATCGCATCCGGTTCTTTGAAAGCGGAGGGAAGTCCCTACGTGGGGATCCCGCCGCGATTGACCTTCGGCACCTCGATACCCAACGCACGCAGCTGCTGGAACGGGTTCATGAACTCGCGGTTCTGCTTGATCTTGCCGTCTTCGAGCAGGAACGAGTGTATGAAGTGGTTCTTGTAGTAGCCGGGCGGGTAGTCCGGATAAAGGATCTGCCCCTCTCCGTCACACTCGACCCAGAACCTGTTGGGGTCTTGTGTCTCGAAGATCTCTACGTTCTTCCATTCCCAGTCGGGGAACATGCGCAGCGACCACTCGCCGTGCGCCTTGAGCTTCTCGTGCCCCTGGGAGGTGATCGGTTCGCCGGTGTCGCTGGTCCACAGGCCCGCGCTGCCATCCTCGGCGAAGAGCAGGTAGCGCGTCAATCGGTTCTCGCCCTTGCGGCTCATGTAGTCCGCGACGACGGCACGGTGCCGGGCCCGCGGGTCGAGGTCGGTTTCGAGCCCCTCGGGCTGAGTACTGTCCGTTCCCATCTCAGGTCCCTCAATCCATGGTGTGGGCGTGGATATTGACGCGGTGCGTGCGGCCGGCTGCCCGCCGCTGCCTGCGACCGTCCCCGCTCGCAGGCAGCGGCGGCACTGTTCCAGAGCCGTCCGGAATCGACCGGAACTCTGCGTCAGAGCCGCAGCTCGGGGCGGTAGACGTCCAGCCAGGCGCTCAGGTCGAGCACTCGCTCCATGCCGTTGCGGACGTCGATCGGCATGGTGGCCGAGTCCCGCCGCGTGATGTCTTCCAGCCAGCTGCGGTCGACCAGATTGAACACCGGGTCGTCGGTCGTGAGCAGTTCCTTGGACTGCTGCAGCAGCGCGCCGGTGTAGTGCGGGTCCAGAGTGGCAGGGTAGGGAGCCTTCGCCCGATACAGCACCGACTTGGGCAGCAGGTCGGCGGTCGCGGCGCGGAGCAGGCTCTTCTCCCTGCCGTCGAAGGTCTTCAACGACCACGGGGTGTTGTAGACGTACTCCACGAGTCGGTGGTCGCAGAAGGGGACCCGGACCTCCAGCCCGACGGCCATGCTGATCCGGTCCTTGCGCTCCAGGAGCATCCGGACGAAGCGCGTCAGGTGCAGGTGGCACATCACCCGCATCCGCATCTCGTGGTCGCTCTCACCCTCGGCCCGCTCGACCTCGGCGACCGCGTCGGAGTAGCGGTCGCGAATGTAGGTGGGCAGGTCGAGGGCGGCGGTGATGTCGGCGTTGAACCGATCGGACACCTGGGCCCGCGCGCCGCTGACGAAGACGGCCATCCAGGGGAAGGTCTCGGCGGCCTGGACCTCCGGTTGGTGGAACCACCTGTACCCGCCGAAGACCTCGTCGGCGGACTCGCCGGACAGGGCTACCGTGGACTGCTCGCGGATGGCCTGGAACAGCAGGTAGAGCGAGGCGTCCATGTCACCGAGGCTGAGCGGACTGTCGCGTGCGGTGATGACGGCTCGGCGCACCGCCGGGTCGGCGATCGCGGCATGGTCGAGCACGATGGACTCATGCTGCGAGCCGACGTGTGCGGCCACCGCTCGCGCGTACGGGGCGTCCGACGTGGCTCGCAGCTCGTCGGCGACGAAGTCGTCCTCCCGCCCGACGAAGTCCACCGCGAAGCTGCGCACCTTCTCGCCGGGCTCGCCGTGCTCCCCGGGCCGGCCGAGCTTGGCGGCAGCCAGTGCGGTGATTGCACTGGAGTCCAGACCGCCGGAAAGGAGGGTGCAGCGCGGGACGTCGGAGACCAGCTGACGGCCCACGATGTCCTCGAGCAGTTCGCGCACGGTGGCGACGGTGGTCTTCTGGTCATCGGTGTGCGGACGGGTGGGCAGCGTCCAGTAACGGCGCTCACGCAGGCCGGAGCGGTCGACGGTGACCACGCCGCCCGGGACCACCTCGCGCATCCCGCACCACACCGCGCTCCCCGGCGTCTGGGTGAAGCTGACCAGCTCCCGCAGTCCGGCGAGGTCGACCGCGTGGTCGGCCAGCGGGTTGGCGAGGATCGCTTTCGGCTCGGAGCCGAACAGCACCCCGTCGTCGGTGCTGGAGAAGTAGAGCGGCTTGACGCCCAGCCGGTCGCGGATCATCACGAGCTTCTCGGCCCTGGAATCCCAGACGGCGAACGCGAACATACCGTTGAGCTGTTCGGCGACCGCTTCGCCCCACTCCAGGTAGCCGTGGAGCACCACCTCGGTGTCACTGCGGGTCTGGAACCGATGGCCTCGACGGAGCAGCTCGCTCCTGAGCTCGGTGTAGTTGTAGACCTCACCGCTGTAGGTGATCGCCACCGGGCCGTCGTCGGTGGGCACCACCATGGGCTGGGTGCCTCCTTCGAGGTCGATGACCGCCAGCCTCCGATGACCGAACGCCGCGTGCCGGTCGAGCCAGGCGCCTCCTGCGTCCGGTCCCCGGCAAGCCATGGTCTCCGTCATCGCGTCCAGCTGGACGCGCTGCTGAGTCAGATCCCGGTCGAACGAGACCCAGCCCGTAATTCCACACATCGACTTGCCTTTCTTCCTCTCGAGTCCACGATCCAGAGCACGGTCAGGGTTGGAGCCGGCCCGTACGCCAGCCGGAACCGTCGCGCTCGTAACGCAGCCTCCGGTGCAACCGGTCCTGCGGGTCGGCCTGCCAGAACTCCACCGACGCCGGTTCCAGCAGATAGGCCAGCCAGCGGTCCGGGCGAGGCAGCGTCGAGCCGCCCCGACCCAGTTCCCGGGCCTGCTCCCTCAACGCGTCCTCGTCCAACAGCGGCGCGCTCTGATGCGACGCCACCGACATCGGGTGCGTGCCGACCGGCCGGGCGGCCCACAGGGCGTCGGACTCCTCGTCGGGCAACGGACGGGTCGGGCCGCTCACGCTCACCTGGCGGCCGGCCTCGCGCCAGTAGAACACGCCCGATGCCCAGCCGGTCTCGGCCAGGTCCCGGCCCTTGCGGCTGTCGGCATGGCTGGCGAACACCAGACCCGTATCGCGAACCGCGAGCACCTGCACGATCCGGTTGGAGGCGTGGCCGCGGGCGTCGGCGGAGGCCAGCGCCAGGGCGCCCGGCTCGCGGACGGCGTTCGCCACGGCGCTGTCGAACCAGGCCTGGAGCAGGTCCATCGGTTCGGCGGGCGGGGTGGAGAACTCCTCGGCCGTCCTGGGTTGGGTCGATGCGCTCACGATGACTTCCTGACCGGTTCGAAGGCCAGGCCGCGATCGACCAGTTGGCCGGAGTGGACACCTTCGACGATGGCCTCGATGTCGGTCATCATGCGGTCGGTCGGCGGGTATCCGATGAGCTCGGTGGCCCGGTTCGGCGGCATCGGTGCCGTCAGGTCGGCCGTGGAATCCCACAGCATCACCGCGCCCCAGCGGTTGGTCTGCCGGTCGGAGATCCAGAACTTCAACCGCAGCCCGTGAATCTCCGCCCACGGATCCACGCCCTCGTCACGCAGGTAGACGCGTAAGGAGTCGATGGTCTGGTCGGACCGGGAGAGGTCCCACCAGGAGATGGTGGCTTTCATACGTTCAGTACCTCCGCGGTCTCCATCAGCGGTACGAGCAGGTCGGCCAGGACGCGCTCCCCGTCCTGGGTGAGCACGGATTCGAGGTGGAACTGCACCGAGCCGAAGTGCGGCCCGCGCAGGGCATGCACCTCGCTCGTGCCGGCGTCGAGGCTGACCTTCACCTCGCCGACGCCAGGACACTCCAACTGCTCGGCTCGCGCGCGCGCCACGTAGGAGTTGTAGAAGCCCACCCGCTCCCGCGAGCCGAACAGGTCGATCTCTCGCTGGGTGCCCTGGTTGGGGACCTCCCGGCGCCTCAGCTCGAGCCCGAGGTGCCGGCACAGCAACTGATGGCTCAGGCACACGGCCAGGAAGGGGATGCGCCGGGACAGCAACTGCTCGATCGCCGAGGTGAGGTGGGCCATCCTGGGGTGGTCGATCTCCCGCGGGTCGCCGGGTCCGGGCCCCATGACGACGAGATCGTGGTCGTCGAAGCGGTGGGACGCGTCGAAGCGGGTGAGTTCCACGGTCAGCCCGATGGCGCGCAGCTGGTGGGCCAGCATCGAGCTGAAGGTGTCCTCGGCATCGATGATCAGCGCCCGGCGGCCGCCCAGCACCGGATGCGGCTGTGCTCGCGACTCGGCATCGCTGAGCCAGAAGCGCGCGATCGTCTCGTTGCGCCTCCCCAGAGCCTCCTGGACCAGCGGGTGCTCGTCGAGCCGCTCGTTGGCGCCCAGCGCCGAGAGCAGGCCCGCGGCCTTGGTGCGGGTCTCGGCGACCTCGGTGTCGGGGTCGGAGTGCCGGACCAGGGTTGCGCCCACCCCGACCTCGACGTGACCACTGTCGTCGACGTCCGAGGAACGGACGTCGGCGGTACGGATGAGGATGGCCGAGTCCAGGGTGCGCGCGCCGCCGGCGTCGCGGCCGACGAGGGCCGCGACGCCCCCGTAGTACCCGCGGCCGCGCGGCTCGTAGCGGGCTATCACCCGGCAGGCGTTCTCGAGCGGGCTGCCGGTCACGGTGGGGGCGAACATCGTTTCCCGCAGGATGTCCCGGGGATCGAGGTCGCTGCGCCCCTCGATGATGTACTCGGTGTGCGCGAGCCAGGCCATCTCCCGCAGGAACGGTCCCATCACGCGGCCGCCGCCCTGGCAGACCCGGGCCATCATTTTCAGTTCCTCGTCCAGGACCATGTACAGCTCGTCGGTCTCCTTGCCGTCGGTGAGGAACTCCATGACCTCCGACAGGACCGGTCCTGTGGGTGGGTAGCGGTAGGTGCCGCTGATCGGGGTCATCGCCGCAACGCCTGCTCGCAGGCTGACGTGGCGCTCCGGTGTGGCGCCGACGAAGGTTCGAGTGCCGGTGTGCACGATGAAGGTCCAGTAGGCGCCGGTCTCCCGGGTGAGCAGCCGGCGGAACAGGCTGAGTGCGCTGCGCGTCGAGTACCCGGCGATGGTGGTGACGAACGAGCGCTTGATGACGAAGTTCGAGCCCTCTCCGGTGCCTATCTCGTTGTCGAGCACCGCGCGGACCGTGTCGGCGTAGGCTTCGTCGGCGGTGTCGAAACGCCCACCGGTCAGGGCGATCGGCTCGTCCGGCAGGGATCTCAGCGCCTCGGACGTGGTGATCTGACCCTGGTCGGTCACTGACATCGCGAGCAGCGGTGAGCCGTCCGCGGCGGCGGCGAAGCCGCGCTCGGTGATCTGCTGGTGGGGCACCAGGACCAGCGTCTCGTGCCGGGCCTCGCCGGGCCGTCCGCTCTGGTCGGCCAGCGGGATGTCGGCGAGCCGGGCCGGGGTGCTGACCTGGCCCAGCAGGATCTCCACGTGGTCCGGGCCCAGGGTCTCGGGGCGGTGCAGCAGCGCGAAGGCACCCGGATTGGGGCCCAGCACGTGCTCGAGCAACTGCGTCGAGTTCATCGGAAGACCTCCTCGCTGGTGGTGACCACCGAGCAGCGAGCGGCCGCGTAGTCGAGGGCCAGCCGGTGGTACTCGGCGGAGAAGTCGCCGACGGCGTCGGCAACCAGGAACGGCTGGATGTCGTTGGTGAATGCCTCAAGGGCCGTCGCCAGTACACCTACATGGGCGTACACCCCGCAGATGATCAGCTGATCGCGGCCCTGGGCGCGCATCTGCGCCAGCAGGTCCGAGCGGAAGAACGCGCTGTAGCGCCACTTGGTGAGCACCTGGTCCGCCGGCCGGGGTGCGAGTTCCTTGACGATCTGACGATCGACGGGGTCCACCCTCATGCCCGGACCCCAGAAGTCCTTGAGCAAGCCGCGTTCCTCGTCCGTCATGCCACCGGGTTGCGCGGTGTAGAACAACGGGACCCCGAGCGCGGCACAGCGCTCCCGCAGCAGCGCGCAGTGGCGCACCAGCGGGTCGCGCACCGCCGAGGGAAACGGTGCGAGGAAGTAGCGCTGCATGTCGTGCACGAGCAGTGCCGCACGGCGTGAGTCGGGTTTCCACTGGGCCGTGCTGATGGGCAGTTCAGCCGCCGTCGGCAGTGGGTAGGCTGAGATCGGGGCTATGCCCGGCACGGTTCTCCCTCGGCTCGGTTCGTCATCATCTGCGTCTGCCAGGCCGAGACCACCGATACCGCCTGACGAGGGTTGAGTCGCGGGTCGCACAACGTCGTGTACTTCTCACCGATCCGGTCGGTGCCGTTCGGGACGTCGGCGCATTCGGTCACCGCATCGGGGGTGGTCTCCAGATGGATCCCGCCCGGTATTCCGCCGACTGTGCGAACGGCGGCCTGGAAGGCTGTGACCTCCCGATTGATCGTCTCCACGACCCGGGTCTTGCGTCCCTCGGCGGTGGTCACGGTGTTGCCGTGCATGGGGTCGACCAGCCAGATCACCGGGTGCCCGGCGGCGCGCACGGCCCGGACCAACGGCGGCAGCAGATCCATGGCCGCGTCAGCACCCATCCGGGCTATCAAGGTGAGTCGGCCCGGCTCCTTCTCAGGGTCGAGCCGCTCGCACAATCCGAGCAGCTCGGCGACCGTCATACGCGGCCCGACCTTGCACGCGACCGGGTTCACCACACCTGCCAACAGCGCGACGTGGGCCCCCTCGAGCTGGCGGGTTCGCTCGCCGATCCACGGCCAATGCGTGGAAGTGAGCGCGACCCGGCCCTCCCGGTCCCGACGCAGCATCGGGATCTCGTAGTCGAGCAGCAGAGCCTCATGGCTGGTCCACACAGCCGGGTCGATGCGCTCCTGCGCCGTCGGACAGAGGTTGGCCATGAGCTGGCTCGCCGCCCGGTAGCCCGCCAGCAGGCGCCGGGGATCGGGCCGTCGTGCTTCCGGGTCCGGCTCCGGACCGTTCACCATGTGCCCTCGGTACACCGGGATCTCGACGCCGCCGACCAACTCGGTGTGCGCCGACCGGGGCTTGGCGTACTGGCCTCCGATGCGGCCGACCCGCACCACCGGCTGATGAGTGATCGCGTTCATGACTCCGGCGAGCACGTTGAGGAGTCCCGCCTTCCGCTCCACGTCACCTGCGGTGCATTCCGCGGGGTCCTCCGCGCAGTCACCCGCCTGCACCACCTGGGCCTGCCCGGCGGCGACTTCGGCGAGCAGACCGCGGAGCCTGCTCAGCGATTCGGTCTCCACGAGCGGGGGGAGGGCTGCCAGCACGTCCCGGACCTGCTCGACCTCCGCCGGATCTCCCCACTGAGGCTGCTGCTGCGCAATCGGGGCTTGTAAGACTTCGAGCGAGGTGACGTTCAAGTTTGCTCCAAACATCCGACGTGTCGGCACGTCGCTATCCGCGCATTAATTGACCGATAGCCGGCCACCCATGGCCGATGGCGAAATCACCATGGGTGAGAGGAGTTTCCTCGGAATGCTTGATTTTCGGCACGGCGGATAAAACTCCCGTTTGCACGGCTAGTTCGCCGACCGGCCGGCTGAGCAGAAAGAAGCCGAGACCGCCGAGGTGATCAGATCAGTGGTGGGCGGCCGCCGGCGCGGGCCCGCCGTGGGGCGGGTACGGGTTGTCCTGAACGTACAGCCACGTACCGTCCGGCTGCTCCCGCACGGTGTCGCAGAAATTCCCGGTGAAGGTCTCGCGGGTACCATCCGGCGCGTTCTGCGCCAGGCTGTAATCGCCCATGATGGCCGCCGTGCGGCCACGTACCTTGCCGTCGCGTCCGCGCACCCCTCCCGCCAGTACAGTCTGGCGAGGGTTGACGGTGAGCACCGGATCCGACGCGAACCAATCGATGTAGAACGCCCGGATCTCCTTGTGGCCCCTGATGATCGATCCGTCGTAATTGACGATCGCCGCTTCGGGCTCATGGAGAGCGATGATTCCGTCGACGTCCTTGGCCTTGATCCTCTCGCCCAGGATCTGCAGCAACTGAGCGGGGGTCTTCGCGACCTGCCGCGTACCGATGATCTCCGACGGGGCCTCGGTGTCCGCCGGAGTCTCGGTGGCGGTTGATGTGCTCGCCGCCACCGACTCGGTCTGGATGAAGATGGGGCCGGCGATGCTTCCAGCCGTCAACACAATGGCTGCGGCAGCGATCGGAAGCGTGTGCTTAATTTTGCTCATAACATCTCCCCAAACTGGAGATGGCAACAGGTTAATACAACGCGTCTGCCGGCGTTGGACCCTCCGAACTGGCCCCCATTTGCCATCCCGCCCCCTTGATGACAGTCATACAACAGTCCGGAACTGGCCCCTGTCAACGCTTTCAGAAATGTAGAGAGTGTCGGTGCGCTATTCCGCCTATCCGGAGGTTGAAGCGGAATATCGACTGCACCGTTATGACCTGCGGCCATCACTGTTCTCGGAACCCATCTGGCAGAGATCCAGGCGACGAGGCCGGGGCAGCCGGCGACCACGAACCTCCCATTCCGGCGACCAGCACCCTCCATTTGCGCCCGATTTGCGGCGGTATTTCCACCGCTGCGACGTGAGTCACATCGGCCACATCAAGCTGAGGACACGTGATCACCATCAGTGAATAGAAAGCGCAGTACAGGTCACCGCTGAGTAAAGAAAGAGGAAAGCGGGATTCCGGCCATGCTGGGTGGATGGCGCAAACTGCGGCTCGACGTCGGGAAATCCGTCGCCTAGTACTTTTCCGGCCGATCGTGTGACCAATTGATGTCCACGTTGTTGATGTGAACATGAGGCGGGGCGACTGGCATATTCCGAGTGGGAACCGCCGCGGCCCTTCCCGCCGGTCGGCAACGGGCGTCGCGGCAGGCGGCGGACCGGCAGGTGATCGACGGGATTTCGCACCGGGGGCGAACCGACATTCAGTGGCATGGCGACCTGCTCGAACGGTCCGGGCCGTGGAGGGCCGTGTGCGAACGCCACTGGCTGTGGCCGGCGGACGGGACATGGCAGCGTCCGCTCCAGCGGATCCAGGCCGCCTCAGCGGATGCGGCAGGCGACGTCGACCGGGACATCTCGGTGGACTCCACCATCGTCCGCGCGCGTCAGCATCCGGTCGGCGCCGCGCGCGGACCTCGGCCGGTGCACGTCACGAAGAGCCTGCCTCACCCGTGACGGGATCGGTGCTCGTGCCTGCAATCAGCGGTTTGCCAATGCCTCCGGCACCGGTGACACCACCTTTTCGATCACCGTCGACTGGGGCGCAGGTCATGCCGGGCCGGAGGCCGAGAGCCTCATTGCGAGGCCACGAAGAAGGTAAGGGGGCCGCCGGGCCTTGCCGTCGCCGGAGCTCCGGTGACGGCAAGGCGGTTCGCAGTTTCGCCGGCATGGGACGAGGCACCGCCGCGGCTCGTCGTTCGCGGAAACCTGACCGATGGACTCGGCCGGATCCCTGTCATGCCACTGACGTCCACGGTTTCCGGCGGCCGGTCATGGAATCTAATCCACCGACCGGACAACAACGGCCTGTTGCGGGATGAACTTGCGTGTCCTTGACACCATTTCTGCGAGCCGCATCATCAACACATCAAGCGCGGTGACATCGGCGTCAGGGGCGTGTCAGCGGATGCCCCGCGTGACACCGGTAGTCGCAGAATGATCGACACCGGGGGAGCGGACCACCGTCCGTGGCGTGACGTGGAGGGCGAGTGACTGTCACCGCTGGAAGTACGCGCAGTCCGGAAGCGGGGGCCCGGACAGCTGCCGTGTACGGGCCACAGAAGGCCGTCAGAGGGCCGTCCCCGGCCGCGGTCACGAGGGGGTCCGCGACCGGAACGGCCCACGCGGCGTTCGCCGACGCGGTACGGGAAGGCAGGGGTACGGTGGCCCGGCTTCTGCCAGGGGTCGTCGCGTCCCTGCTGTCCGCCGCGGCGTTCACTGTTGCCGGGCTGCGGCCGCGCCTCGCCGAGTTCCGCTGATCGCCGGGCGCCTCAGGTGTCAGCCAGCCGCGCGTCCTCCAGGTCCAGGGAGCGCTGGAGTCGTCTGCGCGCCGTGTCGCTGATGCGGTGATCGTCGTACAACCGCTGGAGTTCGTCCGTCTCGACGCGTATCAGTTCGCGGCGCAGCTGACGGTACACATGGTCCGCGGACTCGGCGGAGTCCGTGTCGGCGAGCTGGTCGGTGGCGTGCTCCAGCCGTGCCTGCAGGGCGCGGCGCAGCCGGTCCAGCACCACGTCGGGAACTGCTTCGAGCTCGGCGAGTTCGTCCAGCCGGCTCAGTCCCGCGCCGGCAAGACTGCATCTGGCCTCGGCCTCCTCCCGCTCGGTGTGGGCGGGTTCGAGGGCGATTCCGGAACGGCGCACCAACGGAGCGAGGGTGAAGCCCTGGGCGATGAGCGTGACCACCACGACCGATGTGGCCAGCACGAGGACCAGCGGGCGCTGGGCGAGGACCGTTCCGTCCGTGGCGACGACCGGGATGGAGAGCGCGGCGGCGAGCGGGACGACACCGCGGGTCCCGGCCCAGGTCAGCACGACGGGTACCCGCCAGGACGCCCCGGACGCACCGCCGTTGCGGTGGACGACCGCGGACAGGGGGAACACCCACAGCATCCGTACGGCGACGAGCGTGGCGGCGACGGCGAGCGCGTGCAGCGGCCACAGGCCGTAGCCCTCGGGCAGATTTCGGATCAGCGTCGGCAGGGCGAACCCGATCAGCACCGAGGAGATGCTCAACGGCCTGGAGATGGTGCAACAGCCCAGCAGTTGGCCGCCTTCAGGCCGCCGGGCGTCGTGCTTTGGACATTGCCCTGCCCGATCTGCCCGGCATCGACGTCATCCACGGCCTGAAGGCCTGCACCGTCGAGCATGAGCAGGGGGCCGTACGCCCGTCACGACCGACCCTGCCCAGGCCGACCGGACGGCGCCTCCGGCCCGGGTGCCGGACCAGCTTCCGCGCTGCCGCGATGTGGCTCAACGCTTGACCTTTGAGTCGGGTTGAAGGTTTACCGTCGGTGGCGTGAGGACCTACCGCATCTCGCAGCTGGCCGCGCGCTCCGGTGTTCCGGCCACGACGCTGCGTTTCTACGAGGACGCCGGGCTGCTGCCCGCTGACCGCACGCCGTCCGGGTATCGCGTGTACGGCGAGGACGCGGTGGAGCGCCTGGCCTTCATCTCCTCGGCCAAGCTCCTGGGCCTGACGCTGGAGGAGATCCGCGACCTGCTGGACGCCCGCGAGGAGGGGGTGTGTGCGTCCGTGCGGGCCCGGATGCTGCCGCTGGTCGCCGACCGGATCCAGGACACCGACGGCCGGATCGCCGAGCTGCGGGCCTTCGCCACGCGCCTGGCCGGCGTCCATGCGGACCTGTCGGGCCCGGCGCCGGCGGGCGCGTGCGGGCCGGACTGCGGTTGCACCATGACCAGCGCAGCGGTGGCCGGACCGGTTCCGGTGGCTCTCTCGCCGAACCGTCCCGCCTCCGGATCAGACGCGGAGGTGTGGCGGGATGCCCCGGTCGCCTGCACGCTCGGCGGCTCCGAGCTCGGTGAGCGCACCGAGCAGTGGCGCGCGCTCGTCGCCAAGGCCGACCAGTGCGAGGAGATCGACGACGGCCTGCGGCTGTGCTTCCCGCCGGACGCTGAGCTCGCCGGGCATCTTGCGGCGCTCGCCGCGGCCGAGCAGGGCTGCTGCGCGTTCTTCGACTTCACCCTCCACATGACCCCCGATGCCCTCCAGCTGAGCGTGCGGGCGCCCGAGAGCGCCGCCGGGATGCTGGCCGACCTGTTCGGAGTCCCCGCATGAGCAGTTCCTCGTCGCGTCCGTCCGGGCCCTGGGGCACGCTCGGTGCCGGCGCGGCCGCCGTTGCCGCCTGCGCCGTGTGCTGTGCGGGCCCGCTGCTGGCTGTGCTCGGTGGTATCGGCATCACCTCGGCGATCGGGGCCTTGTGGATGCCCGTCCTCGCGGTGCTGGCCGTGGCTGCGGCGATGGGGTTCCTCTTCGTGCGCCGGCGCCGCCGGGCCGCAGCATGCCGCACCGCCTCGACCCGTGCCGATCTGGGCATGCCCACCGTCGGACCTGAGCCGAAGGACCGTGCGCCGTCGCGTTGAGGTACAGCCGTTGCCGGTGTCCGGGCAGATGGCGTGACCTGCGAGGATGGGTGAGCGAGCGGCTGCTGCGGGTGGCCGGGACGAGAACGAGGGAGTGGTCAGGGTGTCGCAGGGTCCGCAGGGCCTGGTCGCGCGGATGGAACAGCACCAGGTGGCGGTCTACCTCGCGGCGATGGCCGCCGGCGGGCTGCTTGGCTGGCTGGCCCCGGCCGCCGGCCCAGGACTGGAGCATGCGATCAACCCGGTACTTGGTGCCTTGCTGTTCGTCACCTTCCTCCAGGTCCCGGCCGCCGACCTGGTCCGCTCGATGCGCGACGGACGCTTCCTGTCCGCGGCCCTGGTGGTGAACTTCGTCATCGTGCCGCTGGTCGTCGCCGCGATGTTCACGTTCCTGCCCACGGACCAGGCCGTGCGGGTCGGGGTGCTGCTGGTGCTGCTGTGCCCGTGCGTCGACTACGTGATCGTGTTCTCTGGACTGGCCGGTGGCTCCAGCCGCCGCCTGCTGGCCGCCACCCCGATGCTGCTCGTGGCCCAGATGCTGCTGCTGCCGGGGTTCCTGTACCTGTTCATGGGTTCCGAGCTGGCCGACATCGTCGAGGTCGGCCCGTTCTTGGAAGCCTTCGTCGTACTGATCGTGATCCCGCTCGCGCTCGCCTGGGTCGTGCAGGCGTGGGCCGCGCGCCGCCCGGCCGGTCAGCAGGTCTCCGACGCGGCGACCACCACAATGGTGCCGCTCATGGCCGCGACCTTGCTGACCGTGGTTGCCTCCCAGGTCCCCAAGCTCGGCGACAGCCTGACCGACGTTGCCGCCGCCGTCCCCTTCTACGTGGCGTTCCTCGTGGTCATGGCCTTCGCGGGGAAGGCGGTGGCCCGGCTGTTCTGCCTCGACACCGGTGCCGGGCGGGCGATCGTCTTCACTGGCGCGACCCGCAACTCCCTGGTCGTGCTGCCGCTGGTCCTGGCCTTGCCCGATGCGCTCGCTGTAGCCGCCGTCGTCGTGGTCACCCAGACCCTGGTCGAGGTCCTCGGCATGGTCGCCTATGTCCGGCTTATCCCGCGCCTGGTTCCTGCTGTCCAGTCCGCGGAGGACGTACCCGTCGCGCCCTGAACGGCGGCCGGCAGGCAGCTGACCGACGTCGGGTTCCTTCCCGAACAGCGGCATATCGTCAGGAGCCGGATCGCTCCTGACACGCACCAGCCGCACGGTGTGCCGCCAGCGCCCGGCCGCATCCTGAGACACGTCGACCGCGACCCCGGCGACCACAACCGGCTCGACCGGCAGTACGGCGAGCTGCTCCCGACCCCCATCCGGCGGAAAGGGTCACCCCAGTGCATGGGTGCGCGGTCCCGCCCACGGCGGGCCCGGTAGGGCTGACCGGTCCGATCACCCGACCGAGGAGCCTCGCTCGAGCCCATGCTCACCATGATCGGTAGAGGATCTCAGAATCGTGGCGTTCCCAGGTGCTTCCGACCGCGGCCGCCAGCCGCGGCCGGCAGGCGGGTTCAGCCGGATCTCGATGTCGTTGGACATCGTCTCCATCACATCAGGAGAAGTCCGCGCGGGCGAGATGGGTGCCGCAGGTCCGGCAGCGGAACAGGTAGGCGGTCGGCTGGTCGTCCTTGTGGAGGGAGTGAAGGAAGTCGTCGATCCAGCCGGGTTCCCGGTTACCTTCGGTGAACTGCTGGCGCAGGTGGTCGACTGCGTCCGGGTAGGGCGCCATTTCCTCGGCCCCCACCGCACCGAGGAAGGCGGTACCGTCGTCGCAGTGCGTCGGCCAGCCCCAGTCCTGCCAGGTGGAGAAGCCGGGTGTGCGCTCAGAGATCTTTGTGGCGGCCTCGTCTGGTACCTGGTCCGCGCAGACCTCGTTGAAGAACATGCCGTGGCGTTTGGCGGCGGTGCCGAACGCGATGCAATACGGGCAGACACGTCCGTCTGGTAGGTCCTGTCCGTAGACGGGGCCCGTGTAGATCCAGCCTTGGTCGTGCCCGCAGCACGCGCATCTCTCATCGGCGGCGATGACCGAGCCGCTTCCGATCGGGTCGGGGTGGTATGGGAACGGCGGGAGCACGGGCCGACTGCGCGGTTCTGGCTGCGGCCTGATGACCAGTTCGATGGCCTGGCCGGTCATGGCGGGAGGCGGGACCACGACCGCGTTCTCCTGAAGCTCCTCTGGCAGGTGCTTCCGGTCGGATTCCCTCGTCACGATCGTCGTCTGATGCTTGTTCATCAGCAGGACGGCCGCGCCGGTACGGCGCGTGAGTTCGGCGATGATGTCGAGGACGCCCCGTCCGGGCCGGTCGAACGAAACCCCGTGGTCGATGCATACGTCGGCTTCGCTTCCGTCGGCGGCCCGTACCCATTCGACCCGTTCGCCGTCGGGAACGTCGTACGGGGCGTACGGTTCCAGCAACTCCCGGACCAGTGCCTCGTCCATCGGGACGACGTCGCCGTGGCGGAACTTGTACACGTAGAGACCGAAACCCATCAAGTCACCCCATCATGACAGTGGGGGCAGACAAGCCCCGGCGCCCGGTGGCCGCTGTATCCCCGCCGCAACTTTCCCCCTGTGCGCGTGCGGTTGCGGCCTTGCACCTTACCCACACCCGCATTCGAACGTAGCGCGATTGAGGAAGGCGTCCAGGGCAGCGTAAGGACCTTGTGGGGGTGAACCGTTGCGGAGCAGTTCAATGCCTTTGAGCAGGCTGGAGTCGGCGGTCGAGCGGTTGCGGATCGGCGAGGCCGCGCTGCAAACCGGCGCCCGTGCCGACCTACGTGGATGCCGGCGCGGACGACGCGACGTGTGAACGGTAGTCGGTCCGGCGGGCGGCGGTCATCAGCGGACCGGCCAGGGCCACGAGCATCCAGGCATCCAGATAGGCGACGGCGGCGGTTGGGGAGACGGCCGTCCACAGCGCGCCGGGGCCGGCGGAGGTGGCGAGGTTGCCCAGCGACTGGACGGCGGCGAGCATGCCCCGAACGCCGACCCCCGCGGGTCCTTGGGGCGAGCGCCGCCACCGCGGAGTGCTGAGCGGTCTCCATCGCGCCGATCCCCCCTCCGGCCAGCATGAACGGCACTGCGAGGACGGCCATGACCGCGCCGGTGGTGGCGAACAGGGCATTGGCGGCGGCGACCGCGGCGACACCAGCCGCCAGTACGAGCACCGGGCCGCTCGGGCAGAGGCGGTCGGAGAGTGGCGGCATGGGCGCGGTGGGGTGCAACCATCGTGCGAGTCGTTCATACGCAAGGCGCACTGCAGGGCGATCAGCCGGGCGGCGGCTCCTGTATCGGCCGGCAGCGCGGTGGCGAGATAGCCGAGCATCTCCCGCACCCGGGTCTGCCCGTCGGGACTTCTGGGCGTCGGCGCTTTCGATGGAAGTGCGCGTGTGTGGATAGCGATTCTGTAGTGGTCACGATCGTGTCGGGAATGACGGCAGCATGTGACGTGGCCGCGGCGCAAGCCGTGCAGGTGTCCGCGAGCCGCCACAGCCGTCCGCCGCGCCCGAATATCCAGCAGGGACAGTGTGGTCGATGCCGACCGGGCTGTGGGGCCCGGTCGTCGATTTATCCCAGCAGTGATGGCAAATGCAGTGTGCGGATTAGGGCCTGTCCGGCGGATCTTGCCGGACAGGCCCCTGGTCCCGAGGAGGGCTCAGCGCTTGAGCGTGAAGGTGAAGTCGCCGGAGAGCTTGCCGCTCAGCCGGACTGCCGACACGAGTTTCCCCTCCGTGATCAGTCTCTCGACCTCGGCCCGCGAAAGACCGCAACCTTCAGCGATCAGTCGCACCGGCCGGACAGGGATCCGCACCGTAAAGCGGACCGAGACGTCGATCACCTCGCGGTCCAGGTGATCCGATCCGCCGGTGTCGAGGCGCCAGGCGTTGTCCCAGTCGAGGGCGATGCGATTACGGCGCCGCATGACCGGATCTTGGAGCAGCTCAGCTGTCAGGCCAGGGTCGTTGTCCTGCAGCCGGTCCAGCAGCTCAGGTCGTACGGAGCGCACATTCATCCGCTCCAGGACCGTGATCTTTGAAGTTTCCCCGCAAGCGGTACAGAGCGCGAGGAGCCAGGCGTCGATGAGCTTGTGGTTTGCGTTGACGCGAAATTTACCGCTTGCCCGGAAGCGCTCGGACGCGCACGCGTGGCAACGGCGGAGAACGAGCGGAAGGCAGGTGGGCGCGACCACCCAGTTTTCGAGCACAGAAGTACACCGGTTTCAGTGAGAAGTCCGCAGCAAAAAGGAGCGCGGCGCACATGCGCGACGCGCAACGAATCAGCGCTCGGGAGGTCTCACACGGTGTACAACGGCACGTCCTTGACTAGACGACTTGGCTCGGCAGCACGGTAATGGCGCACAGCGGCGCTGTTCCACTGGTTTTCGAGCGCCTCACCGCCGTGTTCTGTCCGGCGGATCATGAGCGGAGCCAGAGCCGGATCGAGGCAATGGTGACGGTGCCGTGGAAGACGTAGGCACGCTCGTCGAACCTCGTCGCGACGGCCCGGAAGTTCTTGAGGGCGTTGATCGTCCGCTCAACTTCGTTCCTCCGCTTGTGGATCGTCTTGTCGAAGCCGGCGGACCGGCCGCCCCTTCGCCGGCGGTTGGCCCGCTGGTTCTTCGGTTCGGGGACGGTGTGCTTGATCTGGCGCCGTCGCAAGTAGCGGCGGTCGCCGTCTTACGGGCCCTGGCGGCGTGCTGGTGGGCCCGGCAGGAGGTCGAATCGAGGCTCACCATGGACCAGTCGATGCGGCCTTCCGCGGCGGCGTCGGCCAGGACGGCCGCGAAGATCTTGACCCACGTGCCGTCCGCCGACAAGCGTCTATGGCGTTCGTGCACGGTCTTCCACGGACCGAAACGCGCAGGTAGATCCCGCCACGGCGCCCCGGTGCGCAGTCGTTCACGATGCCGTTGATGACCCCGCGGTGGCTGGCCCAACGGCCGCCGCCGCCAACGGCGATCCCCTTCTGGCAGAGACCACATGGCTCCCGATCCATCCGGTGGCGGCGCCGGCGGTTGTCGCGGAACAACTGACGCACCTGTTCGCAGGCACCCTTGAGGAGTTGGCCCCCGGTGGCGAGCCGTGGGCGGATGGCCGACGATGAGCGCGATGCCCACCGAAGCATGCGACGGCAAGTTCGACAACGTCCGGAAGGACTCCGGCGGGCACAGTGAGATGGGATACGCCGCCGACTACGACGTCGATGCGAAGTTCGTTCCGGCGATCCGCGCGAAGAGGGACGACGCGTCCACCTTCCCGACCTTCGACGTCGAGCTCGTCCCGGGCATCAACATGGCGGGGGCGGCCGGGATGTACGACGCCTTGGTAGGGCAGGGTGCTGTCGCCCGCGCGGTCGCCGCGAAGATGGACGACGCGTGCATGGAGCGCATCATCGACTCGGAGCTCATCCCGGCGCGGCACGAGAGCCCGTGCGGATCACTCTCCCCGTAGGTGGTAGTAACGGTTGCGTCGAGGCAGTGGCCGTGCGCGGCGATCTCCGAGTGGATGACGATGTCCAGGATTTCGACAAACCCCAGCGACTCGATCGTGTCTGCGACCTGGCGAAGAAGCGCGGGGGCGCTGTCGCAGCCCGGGCCGTATGGGTTGGCCTGGGAGAAGTGGTACATGATCTGGTGCTCGGGCTCGGTGGACATGGCAACCGAGGGGGCACGATGCCGCCCTCGGTCAGCGGGACCATGTGCGACCGGCGAGTTTCTGATTGGCGCGGGCTGCGCTCAATGGGGCATCCGGCCCCTGACTCGGGCAGAGGTCCTTGGGGATGGCCAGCTCGGCCCAGATCGTCTTTCCGGAGGAGGTGTACCGGGTGCCCCAGCGCTGGCACATCTGGGCGACGAGGAACAGGCCGCGGCCTCCCTCGTCGTCGCGGCGCGCTCGCCGCAGGTGTGGTGCGGTGTGTGCGCTGTCGGAGACCTCGCACAGCAGGCAGCGATCCCTGATCAGCCTCAGCATGACCGGTCCGGTGGCGTACCGGATGCCGTTGGTGACCAGCTCGCTCACCACGAGTGCGGCAGTGAACGACAGCTCGGACAGGCCCCAGGTCCCCAGTTGGCGCTCAGTGAGCGTACGGGCCTGGGCCACCATGGCTGGGTCGGACGGCAGCTCCAGGTCCGTCACCTGGTCGGCGTCGAGCTGCCGGGTGCGGACGAGCAGCAGCGTGGCGTCGTCCACCTGTGGTCCGGGCGGCAGGGCCGACAGCGCCCGGTCACACAGTTCCTCCAGCGGGCATCGCTGCCAGGTGAGCACCTCGGCCAGGCGGTCGATGCCGCTGTCGATGTCCTGGCACCGGTCCTCCACGACGCCGTCGGTGAAGAACGCCAGCACGCTGCCGTTGGACAGGTCCAGCTCGACGTTCTCGTACGGCAGGCCGCCCAGCCCCAAGGGTGGTCCCGGCGCCAGAGCGGACATGGCCACCGAACCGCTCGCATCGGCCACCATCGGCGGGGGATGGCCCGCGCTGGCCCAGACGCAGCGGCCGCTGACCGGGTCGTAGATCGCATACAGGCAGGTCACTACCATTGCCCCGCCGCTCAGCCCGTCATCCGCGTCGGGTTCCGATTCCTGCGCGACGAGGTCGTCCAGCCGTGTGAGCAGCTCGGCCGGGTCCAAGTCCAGCAGAGCAAGGGTCCGTACGGTGGCGCGCAGCCGGCCCATGGTCGCGGCAGCGTGCATCCCGTGGCCCACCACGTCACCTACAGTCAGTCCCACTCTGGCCCCGGACAGCGGGATCACGTCGAACCAGTCGCCGCCCACGCCCACGCGGCTGTCGGCTGGCAGGTAGCGATACGCAACGTCGACCGCGCTCTGCTGAGGCAGGTGCCGTGGCAGCAGGCTTCGCTGCAGTACCAGGGCTGCCGCGTGCTGACTGGTGTACCGGCGGGCGTTGTCGATGCCGACGGCGGCCCGCTCGGCCAGCTCCACGGCGAGTGTCTGCTCCTCGGGGCCGAAGGGGTCGGGGTTGCTGTTGCGCCGGAAGGTGGCCAGGCCCAGGACGGCCTCGCGGGTGAGCAGTGGGACGAAAAGGCAGGTGTGCGAGGCGGCCGCCCCCGCGTCGCCCGGTGCCTCGCGCGGGGAGGTGTCGACGACGCAGCGGCCGGTGGCAAGGCTCAGCGCCTGCGGTGACGAGGGTGGGTAGGAGACCGGGCTGGTCCGGAACTCTTCCGGAGTCCGGCCGTGCATCCGCAGCAGACCGTGTCCCGGCGCCGAGCGCGTCGGCGGCTGCCGTCCCTCGATGACCGCCGGGGGCAGATCCACCAGCACCTCGTCGGCCAGCTGCGGTACCGCCACGTCGGCCAGTTCCGCAGCCGTACGGCGCACGTCCAGCGAGGCACCGACGCGTTTTCCCGCCCGCACCAGAAGCGACAGTCGTTCCTGGGCGCGGTAGCGGTCGGTGATGTCCAGGGACTCCTCGAACAGCCCCAGCGGTTCGCCTCGGGCGTCCAGCAGCCGGTGGTAGGAGCAGGACCAGACGTGCTCGCGCACCGGGTCGGCGGGGGCGCGCCCGCGGTAATGCATGCCGACGATCGGTTCCCCCGTCGTCAGCACGTGATGCATGACCTGGTCCTCGTCCGGAGGGTGGTGGCGGGAGATGAATTCGCCTTCCGGAAAGAGATCCGCGGCCGGCCGGCCGGTGTACTGGGCGATCCCCCCGAGCTCCAGATCGGTGGAGACGTTCCCCCAGACGACGCGCTTGTCGGTGTCGAAGATCGTCAGGCCCACGGGAGACTCGGTCGCCAGGCCCTGCAGCATCGCCAGCTGCGCCTCCCAGCTGCGGAGCGCCTCCAGTTCGGCGGCCACCACGACGGTCGCAGCGCCGCTCCCGTGCGAGAGCGGGCTGAACGTCACGGCCGCGCGCACCGTACGTCCGTCCCGATGGCAGAGGTCCAGGACGGTGCTGCGGGTCGTGTGCGCCCTGCAGAGGGCAGACGGCCGCAGCCCAGAACTCGTCGCCAGCAGCCGGGCGGCCGACTGGCCGAGTACATCCTCGGGAGAATGTCCGAGGAGGCGCTGGGCCGAGGATCCCCACCCGACAATGCGGCCCTTGTCGTCCAGTACGGCGGTGGCGGCCTTGGAGAGGTCCAAGGGACTGTGGAAATCGACGTTGGCCGTACTCGGAAAACGATCCATGACACCGCTTCCCTTCGTGCTCCCCAGCATCCCGTGCCGCAGGACAGACGACAACCGCACGCGCGATCTCCACGCTGATCACATAGGGTGACCACTTAAACGCGTCGCCGACAGCACGTGCATGGAGGCGGCGGTAGCCGGGGAGCTCGCACAAGGCCCGGTGTGGACGGGCGCCGGAGCATCCGAGCGCCCCCGATCGCGCCATCCGTTGTCGGCGTACAGCCCGACTCGTCTGCCGCCACCTGCGGCTTTGCCCAATACTCCAGCTGTAGATCGTGATCTCCATCGTGGTTTGGGTGGCGTTGGCTTGATCAGTCACCTGTCAGCTACGGTGCGGGCCATGGACGGCCGCGTGTACGTGCCCTGGTTCTCAGTCGGGGAAGCTGACGAGGATGCATTCGAGACGCTGGATGGCGCATGGCGAAGGTTCGTGTCCGTACTACGCGAGCGAGCCGTCACCTGGTCGTGCGACCCTGACGACACCCTCATCCTCCGCCCCGAGGAAACAGGATTCGCGCATCTGCTGGCCCTGCTTTATGCGGTGACGCCGGGAACCAATGTCATTTCCCATGTCTTCGGTGCGTTCTTCGACGGGCAGGGCGTGCTCGGCACCGAACTCCACGTCCAGATGTACATTCCCCTCCAGGGGTCTGTGGTGGGGACAGTCCACGTGGCCGGTTCACCGGGTCGATGCGCGGAACTGACTGCAGACTGGTTCGAACGCATCCTGAGGGGCCAGGCCGGCAACCCGGCCGCCCCAACGTCATGATCTTCATTTCCGAGTTGCGGCTTGTCGCCGGTAATGACTGGTGCGTGATCGTTCCTGATGGCGGCGTCGCCAGTCGGACCAGCCGAGTCGGTGGGCGATGTCGTGGAGAGGCTGGACGGCGACGGTGGTGAAGAGGCGATGAATCTCGTTGCAGGACAGTGGGATCAGCCCGTCCGGGGTGGGGTTGCGGGTGTGTTCGTCGGCACGGACCACCGCGAGGAAGGCGTGGGCGAGCATCGCCAGGGTGACCCAGCGGATCCAGGAGCAGTAGCGGCGGACCTGGTGCTCATCGAGCCCCGCCAGCCCCTTTTCGGCCTGGAAGGTCTCTTCCACACGCCATCTGGAGCCTGCAACCTTGACCAGGACGGTCAGGGGCGCCGGTTCGGTGGAATAACAACGGTAGTGGGCGAGTTCGCCGGTGGTGCGGTTGCGGCGGATCAGAAGCTGGCGCCTGCCCGGCGTCGGCTCGGCGAGATCGATGACGGCCCAGTCGTAGAATCGCTCCCCCTTCGCACCGCGTCCGGCTGAGAGCCTGGCCGCTCAACGCCGCGAGCGGGCCCGCATCCGCAGTGAGAAGGGCATCCGCTGGGGCGGACACCCCGTCCCTGAAGCCGCGTGACCTTCGGCCCCAGGCCTCAACGATCAAGGCCCAGTGCATTGGGAATGCCCCGGATCCAGGCAGCCCGGCCCGGCTCTTCCGCGGCGACGCGCTCCAGGACCTCGATGAACCGCCGGCGCTCACCCGAATCCATCCTGCCGAGCTCATGGGCGATGTCTTCCAGGGTGCTCAACGCCGAATGCGAATCATGCCCCAGCTCGACGAGATCCTCCAAGGTCGCCATCGCCGTCAGAAGGGCCCTGACCACTTCGTCTCCCTGAACCACAGCTTCGCCCTCTCAACACGAGTGATGACGAGACGATGCTGTCACCCGCGCAGGTGTCCAGGACACCACCAGTGCCAAAGCCTCACGACCGCTCACGCCGTTCGGTCGAACGTCATCCGACACCGTGAACGTTTGCGGTCAGCTAGGAGGCGCGCATGCCTCGAAACGGGCGCCAATGCGGTGAGGTCGAGGGGACATTGGTCGGCAGCTCCCTGGCTTACGCTCCCGTTCACTTTCGAGTGAAGCTCGGGCCACTTCGGCTTCCTATTGTGGGCGCGCCCCCCAATCCTCGTGGTCCATCTTGGCTGGAGGCCATCTGTGCGTCCCGACAATGCCGCTTCACCTTCGATGTCCGAGTTGGCCCAGCGCCGGCTGTCCCGCAGGACGGTGCTGGCCGGGGGACTCGTCACGGCCGCCGCGTCGTTCTTCGGCGCCGCGACCCTGCCCGAGGCGGCGGCTGCTGACACGGGATCCACGGCTGGGGGAGCCGGCAGGCGGCCCCTGCTCGGGTTCCCGGCGGTCCCGCCGAGCGTCGCCGACGAGGTCGTGCTGCCGCCCGGGTACCGGTACCAGGTGCTCTATCCATGGGGCCACCCGATCGTGCCGTCCGGGCCCGCGTTCGCCGAAGACGCCAGTAACAGCGCGGCGGAGCAGGCCGAACAGGCCGGTGATCAGCACGACGGCATGTGGTTCTTCCCGTTCAAGGGCGGGCGTTCGGGTCTGCTGTGCGTGAACCACGAGTCCACGGCCGAGCAGTTGCTGCACGCCGACGGCCGGGCCGCCTGGTCGCCGGAGAAGACCGCCAAGTCGCTGGCCGCGCACGGCGTTTCGGTCATCGAGATCGAGCGAAACCGCAACGGCCGGTGGCACCTTGCGGAGTCGGAGTTCGCCCGCCGGGTGACCATGACCACGCCTGCCGAGATCACCGGTCCCGCGGCGGGACATCCACTGCTGCGCACCGGCGCGGACCCGGACGGCGTCAGGGTGCTGGGCACCCTGAACAACTGCGCCAGTGGGCCGACCCTCTGGGACACGTATCTGACGTGTGAGGAGACGGTCAACAAGTACTTCTACTTTGGTGAGGAGCCGCCGCCGGCCGGTTCGGTCGAGGAACGCTACGGCATCGGATCGGAGAATCCGTACCCGTGGTACACCACGGATGCCCGGTTCGACATGAGGGCGGAGCCGAACGAGTACAACCGGTTCGGATGGGTGGTGGAGATCGACCCCTTCGACCCTTCGTCGACGCCGAAGAAGCGGACCGCTCTGGGGCGCATGGAGCATGAGAACGCCGTCGTCGTGCGCGGCAGGCACGGTGAGGCCGTCGTCTACATGGGCGACGACACGCAGTTTGACTACTTCTACAAGTTCGTGGGCGCAGAACCGATCAAGAAGGCGCTCAAGCGCGGGCGCAGTCCTCTCGACGAAGGCACCCTGTACGTCGCCAGGTTCGAGGAGGACGGCTCCGGCAGGTGGCTGCCTCTGGTGCACGGCGAGCCGGGCCTGGCCGCGGCCGACGGGTTCGCCGACCAGGCCGAGGTGCTGATCCATGCGCGTCTTGCCGCGGACGCGGTGGGAGCGACCCCGATGGACCGCCCGGAGTGGTGCACGGTACAGCCCGGCACCGGCGCGGTGTTCTTCACCTGCACGAACAACACGGCCCGAACCGATTCCGTGAACGCGCCCAACCCCCGGCTCAACAACCGTTTCGGGCACATCATGAAGATCGACGAGAACCGCAACCCCAGCGCGGAGACGTTCGTCTGGGACATCTTCCTGCTCGCCGGGGATGAGGCCAGCGGCGCCACCGTTCCCCCGGACCAGGCATTCGGCTCGCCCGACGGCCTCTGGTTCGACGCCCAGGGCCGACTGTGGATCCAGACCGACGGCACCCAGCCAACGGTCGACGGCGCCCGTCAGAACAACCAGATGCTGGCGGCCGACCCCGACACCGGCGACATCCGGCGGTTCCTGGTCGGTCCGCCGCGCTCCGAGATCACCGGCATCACCTCCACGCCCGACGGCCGGTCGCTGTTCGTGAACATCCAGCACCCCGGTGACTCCGGCACGCCCGACAACCCTCGGGCGAGTTCGAACTGGCCCGACTTCAGCCCCACCGGTCGTCCCCGGTCGGCCACGATCGTCATCACCAGGGAAGACGGTGGCGTGGTCGGCGGCTGACCAGGCCCTGCATACCGTCTCGCGGTAGCACCGGTCCGTAGTCGCTGTGACTCAGGGGCCTGCCGGACCGGCCTACGTCTTGTTCTCGACCAGCTCTCGGCCCTCCGGCGTCTCATGAACGGAGTGTCGCCGGAGCAAGAACAGGACCGGCTGCGAGATGCGACAGGAGAGAACACGAGAGCATGGGACGTGGGGCGGAGCCCGGTCGCGGACTTCGCCCCACGATGCTGTTTCCTTGTGAACTGCGCTGATCAGCACTTCGTGTATGTGGCAGTGCCCCTCGTGGACGACGATGGCCGCGGCGATGCCCGGCTGCTGCCCTGCGTTCTGCTGCGTCACGTCCACTCCTCCAGGACGGCCAGGATGGGTGGCAAGAACCGTATCGACGGGGAGGGACGGGGCACCGAATGTCGGGACACCCGCATGACGTCGATATTGAAAGCGCCTGCCAGGTACTTGTACAGAGTGAGGCCCGCCCTGGTCACGGGGCTCATGCCGCGGGGGACGGCAGGCACTTCCGTTGCCAGGGCGGGGGTCTGACCTCGGCGGAGGAACCTGCTTCGGCCCCGGTGTCGGCCGGTACGCCCTGCGGAGGGTGGATCCAACGCGGAGGCCTCGCTCGGCCGGTCAGGGCGAGGCGGATCATCCTTGCTGAGGATGAACTGCCAGACCCGCTCCTGGAGCACACGGATGCAGTCGCCACACGCGTACATGGGTGCCTGGGCGCCGGCGACGCTTGCGGGGCCGATCCACAGGACGCTCGTCCATTGCTGTCCGCAGTAGAGCCAGCAGAAGCCGTCGACCCACTTGTTGGCGTCGTCCGTGGCTGCCGGCGCGGGCAGACCTCCGCGGGCGAATTCGGCGATCCCGGGGATCACCCTGTGCGGTAACGCGAGTTCCGTAAGCATCGCTTGTCCGCCTTCGGAATCAACGGCTCCGGACCGTCGCGGAGGGGGTCTCCTGCTCCTCGGCGTCGGCGAAGAGGAGGGTGGGCTCGGCGAGGATGTCGCGTCCCGCCTCGCTCTTGTAGATCTCGTCGACGCTGCCGAAGCGGGCTTCGGAGTAGTCGAGTTCGAGCAGGGCCGCCGCCTGCCGGACGGACGCCTCGTCGGGGCCCTCGATCTCGACGAAGGTGGGAAGGTCGGGCCAGGTGTCGAAGTCGAAGGCGACCTCGCCCAGGCGCCACTCCTCGCGGTAGTTCTCCTGGTAGCGGACCTCGGTGAGGCCGACGCGGAGGAGGATGTCGGCCATGGCGTGCAGGTCGGTGACCTCGGTCTCGATCTCGGTCGTGCCGTCGATCGTCGTGGCGTCGGTGACCTGCTTGAGCGTGAGCGTCGAGCGGGTGCCCTCGTCCCGCAGGCGGAGCCACGCGCCGCCGTCGAGGGTGTCGTTCTCGAAGATCTTGCGGGTGAGGAGGGTGCGCGGGAACGCCTGGACGGCGCCGAGGGCGGTGAGCTTGGACTGAAGGTCAGCGACGTCGACGGTCAGGAACTTCGCCTCGTACTCGTGCTTCATGAGTCCTTCTTTCCGTGTGAGTGGGGGAGGGGGGACGTACGGGCCGCGAGGAACAGGCCCATGCGGTGGGTGTGGTCCTGGAGCCGGCCGATGTGAGCCCGCTCTGTGAACTCGTTCGTGCGCAGTGTGAGCAGCACGTCCCAGTCGCCGATGAAGTGGTGCCGCAGGCGTTCGGGGGAGGTGTAGTGCTCGACCAGGTCGTGGCGTTTCTCGACGGGCATCATGAACTCCGCGCCGAACAGCCCGCCTGGACGGACCAGACGCTGCATGCGATCGACGAACTCGGCGAGCGGGCGGTGGTGGTTGGCACTGTAGTGCCATGAACAGCTCGTCCAGATTGCGTCGCACGGGATGTTCAGGGGCTCGCCTTGAAGGAAGTCGTCCTCTACGACCCGTACGCGGCCGTGGAGTTCTTCGAGTTTGAGTCGGTCGATCAGGCCCCTCGCGGGGGCGTGATTGTCACCCGGGAGGTGGACCTCGCCACCGTGCAGGGCGAGTGCGTCGCGTTCGATGGCGATGACGCGGTATCCGGCGGCGGCGAGTGGCAGGACGAACTTGCCGTCGCTCGCGCCGACGACTGCGACGGTGGCGTCAGGGGCAACCCGCTCCCTCAGCGTGGCGCGGAACTGGGGGAAGAAGGTGAGGGCGTGCTCCCACAGGCTCTGTGTCTGCACGGGAGTGTGCCCCTTGCGTGTCGGTGGCGAGGATCGCCTGGAGGACCTCGTCGGGGCTGAGGTCCGTGGTGTCCACGCGGTGCATCGGGAAGGGGGCGTAGGCGTCGGTCACCCGGTCCGTGACGGTCTCGACGAGGGCGTCCCAATGGGAGACCGGCTTGTCCCTCGCGGCGAGGCGGCGATGGCGCTCGTCCTCGGCGCAGACGAGGTGGTAGGTGACGGGCTGGGGCAGGGCGGGCGGCAATGTGATGCCGAGGCCGGCCCACGAGGGCGCGGTGGTTGGTGGACTTCTCGTACCAGAACGCGTGCGAGTCCTTGCCGACGGCCTTGCAGGACATGGTGAGCGCGCCGCGCGGGTCGGCCTCGATCCGTTCGATCTCACCCGGGCCGTCGGCCGGCACGCAGATCTTAGGGGCGCCGTGCTCGGACAGGTCCTCGTCGACGATGACCTCGATGGACAGTTCGGCCGTCCGGAGTTCCTCGCGGAGCCTGCTGCAGGCGGTCGGGTCGGTGACCAGCAGTTCCGGGCGCTCCGCGGCGTTGCCGACCGCCCGCAGGTGGTGCAGCTTCAGCTGACGCACCCCGAAGCGCGAGAGGGCATGTGCCAGGGGCAGCACTTCGTTGATGTTCTGGGAGGTGACCGTCGTGGTCACTCCGGTGGGGACACCGAGCCGTCGGGCGAGGGAGAGGGCCTCGAGCGCGCTCTGGTAGCTGCCGACCTTGCGGATGCGGTCGTTGGTCGAGCTGATCCCTTCCAAGGAGACGCGCAGCAGGTCCAGGTGGGGAGCGATCTCGGTCAGGCGGCGCTCGATCAGGTACCCGTTGGTGCAGATCTCGACCTGCTGGCCCAGTTCCTCCTTGGCGTGTCGGACGACCTGGGCGAGGTCCTTGTAGACGAACGGCTCCCCGCCGAGCAGGGTGACAGCCTCGGTGCCATATTGCTCGCGCATCAGCGTGATGGGGTTGATGGCTTGTTCGGTGGTGAAGGCGTCGGCGTGCTGGAGCCTCTTGCCGTGGAAGCAGTGGTCGCACTCGAGGTTGCAGCGGTACAGCAGCTGGAGGTACAGCATCCGGATCTTCCGGATCCCGGTGACTTCCCCGATCACGTGGACTCCTTGGGCTGGTCGCCTGCTGGGAGCCCTGATAGTGGCCGAACGTCTGGGGACCGCGTCACCGCGTCCAGGGACAGCCCAAGGACGTCCTGGGACGTTTTCCGTGCGCTGCGAAGGTCTCCAGGATCCCGAGAAGCTGCGCGGTGTCCGACAGGTCTGGCAGGACGACGGACGCGCCGGCGGCGGCCAGCTCCTCGGCGCTGTGGATGCCCGAGGCGACCGCGATGATCCCGGAGTCTGTGGCGAGGGCAGCCTCGACGTCTCGCGGTGTGTCTCCCACCAGCACGACTGGCACGTCGGCCGCCACGTCGTGGAGCCGCCGGGCCCGCTCGCGAGCGACCGCTACAAGATCGGGACGGAACTCAGCGTCCGCACCGTACGCGCCCGCGGACAGGTCCAGGAGGGGATCGAGGTCGAAGGCGGACAGTTTCACACGGGCGTTGACGGCGATGTTGCCGGTCAGGACCGAGGACACCCAGTCGTCATGTGCCGAGGCCGCCTTGAGTGCCTCGCGTACGCCTGGCAGAGCGGTTCCCCCGTAGCCGGAGATCGCCGAGGCGCGCGTCGATGGTCCGGCGGTTTCCCTGTTCCCGCTCGGCCCTGACTGGGACCGCCCGGGAGCAGGGCGGCCTGGTCTCCGACCGTGGTCATCCCGCCACTGCCCAAGCAGCAGCCGGGCGAGAAGCCGTCGCGCGTCTGGGAGCCCAGCCGCGAGCACGGCTTCCACGTCCTGCGCCATACGTACGCCTCGGTGATGCTCGAAGCCGTGGTGAGTCGATCGTCTCGCTCGCGCAATGGCTGGGCCACCCCGACCCGGCATTCACCCTCCGGACGTACACGCACTTCATGCCGCAGGCCGGCGCTCGTGGGCTGTCCGCCATCGAGGCGTGGTTCACGGATCGCGACTGAAAGTCCCAGAGTAGTCCCAGAAGGCGAAACCACCCGCCGGATGTCCGTAAACATGCAGGTCAGAGCGTGATCGCTCCCTGGGCGGGGCAATACCCGGCGTGCAGGTGTCTCCCGGGTACGCCGACATCCGTCACGTGCAGCACTACGCGTGCGGCCCATCCGCCCGCTGCAGCAACGTCGTGGCCATGCGCGCGTGCGCCAAGGCGGCCACGCTCGCTCCAGCGCCTCCTCCCGCTGCCATGCGTAGCAGTGCGCCGCCCACCCGGACATCGAGGCCCACGTGCGGCCCCGCGTGCACAGCTTCCCGCGGCGCCCTCGGGTTCCATCCGTGTCGTGGGCCCGACGGGTCAGCCTCTCCAGGCGCGCAGCTGGTCAGCGACGGCGTAGACGCTCAGGCGGGTGTCGCGGATCTTCCGGACGAGGTCAGGCAGTGCCCCGGCCGCGAACAGGCTGTTGCGACGCGGTAGTGGCTCCAGGCGGACGATGGTGTGCCAGAACGTGGCCGCACGCCATGCGCATCCGGATCGGAGGCCTCCAGCGTCGGCATCCGCGTCTTGTGGCGCGCGACAGCCGCCACCAACCCGGAATAGTCGGAAACTGTCACGGCCTCGTCGCCGAGAGCGAGTTCCTGCACGTCCAGAAGCCAGGCGACATCGATGTGAAGGATGGGCATCAGGCAGCCGAGGCCCCGTCGCGGCGCTCGGAGGGCGGGATCTCCTCGGGGAAGGCGTCGTCGAATTCGGTGCGCAGCTTGTCGGCCCACTCGGCAGTGTCGGCGACGAACCGCTTGCGGTGCATCTCGCGAACGCCGGGGTCATGGAGGTTTTGTCCTCGCCGGGATGCATGCGCAGGGCCCGGCCCACGGCCTGCACCAGATCCGGCATGGAGCCGTGCACGTCGGCGAAGAACACCGAATCGCACTGGGCGGCGTCCACGTCCTCGCAGGGGACGGGGTGCGGGACGCCAGTCAGGCAGCCGCGGCGGTGTCTTCCCCTTGAAGATCAAAAACTGTGAACGTGTCGTATTACTGTCCTCTACCTGCGGAAACTGTGCACCCTGGACACCCTGGCCGATGCGCTGGGCGATGTGAGCAGGTCCTTGATCGGCAACATCGTCCGCGACACCCGTCCCTTGATCGAAGCAGACGGGCACCTCCCGGCCCCATCCACCACCCGCTATCGCACCGCCGCCGACCTCCTTGGCTTCGCCTGTCCCGACAACCCCGACACGCCAACAAGTCGCGGACGCCGAGGAGGTGTGCACCCTGTCACCGAATCTCGGGGCTTGACGAACGGCAGCGACAGTCTGGCGACTGCTTGTGATGCGCGGCTGTGTGGCGGGCCGACGCGCATGAGGCGCACGGCAGCGCTGGATAGCGCTGGGTAGCGCGGTGCGTACGGGCCGCACCCGGGGAGTGGACCGTGAGGCAGGGAAGGCCGGGCGGTTCGGAAGCGCAGCGGATCCCGGGCGAGGACCGGGAGCGGCGGAGCCATGTCACAGACGGCCTGCCGTGTCAAGTTCCGAGTTTCAGTGTCGTGACGGGGCTTCTTGCACCCGGCGTACTGGAGGAGGCGTAGCCCGGGACCACCGGGTGCCGGCCGTAGGGGGCCGACGCCGACCGAAACGTTCTCAGGGAGTTCGCATGACAGGGAAGTCTGGGGGAGTTCGCACAACAGGGAAGTCTGCCGGGGTCATCACGGCCGACTCGGCGGAAACCTCCACCATCCAGGACGGGGCGTGTGCAGGCCCGGTGGCCGGTACCGCCGAGCTGCTGGCCGAGGTGCTGGCCGGCGTCGTCGGAGTGGAGCAGGTCCAGGCCGACAGCCACTTCTTCCATGACCTGGGTGCCGACTCGATGGTGATGGCGCGATTCTGCGCCAGGGTCAGGAAGCGTGCGGACCTGCCGTCGGTGTCGATGAAGGACATCTACCGGACCCCGACGATCAGGAGCCTGACGGCTGCGCTCGAGGATGCCGAGCCGGCCGTGGCCGAGCCCTCGGTCCCGGCACCGGCCGAGCCGGCTGAACCGGCCAGGGCCAGCACACTGGAGTACGTCCTCTGCGGAACGCTGCAGTTCCTGATCTTCCTCGGGTACGTCTACGCCGTCGCGCTCGTCGCCATGAGAGGCTTCGAGTGGATCTCCGCCGGCTCAGGGGTACTCGACATCTACCTGAGGTCGGTCCTGTTCGGTGGCGCGGCCTTCCTCGGTGCGTGCACGCTGCCGATCCTGGCGAAGTGGCTGCTCATCGGTCGGTGGAAGCCCCAGCAGATCCGCATCTGGAGCCCGGCCTACGTCCGATTCTGGGTCGTCAAGACGCTCGTCCGGTCCAACCCGCTGGCGCTGTTCGGCGGTTCGCCCCTGTACGTGCTGTATCTGAGGGCGCTGGGCGCGAAAGTCGGGCGAGGCGTGGTGATCTTCTCCCAGCACGTGCCGGTGTGCACCGACCTGCTCACCATCGGCGATGGCACGGTCATCCGTAAGGACTCGTTCTTCAACTGCTACCGCGCCCACGCCGGACGGATCCAGACCGGCGCGGTCACCCTGGGCCGGGATGTGTACATCGGTGAGCAGACGGTGCTCGACATCGAGACCTCGATGGGGGATGGGGCTCAACTGGGCCACGTCTCCTCTTTGCACGCCGGGCAGGCTGTGCCCGCCGGCCAAGGCTGGCACGGGTCTCCGGCCCAACCCACCGAGGTGGACTACCGGATGGTCCCGCCTGCCACTTGCGGCACCCTGCGAAGTGCCGTCTACTCCGCCGTGCAGGTGCTCGCGATGCTGGCCCTGTACCTGCCGTTGGCGATCTGCATTCTCGACATTTTCGTGGGGTCCCGGGTAGAAGCGCTTCTGGGTGCAGCCTCTCCGGACTTCACCAGTGGGGTGTTCTACTTCGAAGCGCTGGCCATTTCCTTCGTCGTCTTCTTCGGCTCCCTGCTCCTCAGCCTTCTCTTCGTGTTCACTGCCCCTCGCGTGCTCAACACGGCCATCAAGCCGGACAAGGTCTATCCCTTGTACGGCCTGCATTACTTGCTCCACCGGGCGATCACGCGCATGACGAACTCGAAGTTCCTGATAGGTCTCTTCGGGGACAGCTCCTACATCGTCCCCTTTCTGCGCGGCCTTGGGTACGACCTTTCTTCCCCGGTTTTGCAGACCGGGTCGAACTTCGGTGACCAGGTCAAGCACGACACCCCGTACTTGGTCTCCGTCGGCCCCGGAACGGTGTGCGCCAGCGAGCTTTCGATCATCAATGCCGACTATTCCAGCACGTCCTTCCGTGTATCCCGGGCATCGATCGGAGCCCACAGCTTCCTCGGGAACATGATTGCCTATCCGTCGCAGAGCAAGGTCGGTGACAACTGCCTGCTGGCGACGAAGGTCATGGTCCCGATCGACGGAAAGGTCCGGGAGGGAGTCGGGCTCCTGGGCTCGCCCAGCTTCGAGATCCCGCGCACGGTCGAGCGAGACAACAGGTTCAACCACCTGACGAACGGAGACGAGCTGCGCCGCCGCCTCGGCGCCAAGAACAGGCACAATGCCCTCACCATAGGGTTGTTCCTGCTGGCGCGGTGGTTCTATACCTTCGTGGCCATCGTGATCGGTCTTTGTGCCGCGGCCCTGTACCCCTCCCTCGGTGTGTCGGCGATCGCGCTGTCCATGGTCTTCCTCCTTCTGTTCAGCGTCGTTTACGGCGTACTCGTCGAACGTGCCTCCACGGGATTCCGGCCCCTGCCGCCGAAGTACTGCTCGATATACGACATCGACTTCTGGCGGACGGAACGCTTCTTCAAATTGGAATCGGGGGTCGGCGCGGTTTTCAACGGCACCCCGTTCAAGAGCGCGATCTGGCGGCTGCAGGGTGTCCGGCTCGGCAGGAGGCTCTTCGACGACGGCTGCCAGTTGGCCGAGAAGAATCTCGTGACGATCGGAGACAACGTCACCCTCAACGCCGGTGCGTGGATTCAGTGCCACTCGCAGGAGGACTACGTCTTCAAGTGCGACCACATCACGATCGGTGCCGACTGCACCCTCGGAGTCGGTGCCTTCGTCCTCTACGGCACGGCGATGGGCGACGGCGCAGTGCTCGCCCCCGACTCCTTCCTCATGAAGGGCGAGGAAGTCCCACCGCACGCCCGATGGGGCGGAAACCCGGCCAGGGAGATGCGGACCGGCCACGGAATCGACAACCGCGACGTCGCCCACTTCGGCGCCAAGTGGCATCAGTAAGTAGGGAAAGGAATTGATGAACATGGAACAGACCAAGACCGGGCAAGAGTTCTGGCGCGGTGTGCTCGCCGCCGGCGGGCTCACGCCGATCCCGCGATGGACCGTCGATCCGGTGCCGGGCATCGCCGAGCACGAGGCGCGGATCCCCGACCGCGACGTGGCGGCGCTGCGCCGACTGACCGGCGAGCTGACGGTGCCGTTCGGTTCGGTGCTGCTCGCCGCGCACGCCAAGGTGCTCGCCGCGCTGTCCGGCGAGCGCGAGGTCGTGACCGGTTACGTCGCCGAGGGCGGCTCGCCGCTGCCCTGCCGGCTGACAACCGCATCCGACTCGTGGCGGGCACTGCTGCTGGACACGCGTCGGGCCGCGTCGGAACTGCTGTCGCACCGGGACTTCCCGGTCGACGACCTCAAGCGCGAACTGGGCCTGACCGAGCCGTCCTTCGAGACCGTCTTCGACCCCACTGGCGGCGACGGCGAGCTCGCCGAGGACACCGTGCTGCGGGTGGGGGTCCTCCAGCACGGCGGCCGGCTCGGCTTGCGGCTGCGGTACCGGACCGACGTGATCGACTCGGCCTGCGCCGCAAGGATCGCGGGCTACCACCTCACCGCGCTCGCGCTGATCGCCGCCGATCCGGACGCCGAGCACGGGCGGTGCAGCCTGCTCTCCGCCGAGGAGCTCCGGTTCCAGCTCGAAGGGCTCTCCGGGCCGCGCCGGGAGCTGCCGGACCGCCGGGTCCACGAGCTGTTCGAACAGCGGGTGCGGGAGCACCCGGACGCCGTCGCGGCCGTGCACGACGCCCGGCAGTGGACCTACCGGGAGCTCAACGCCCGCGCCAACCGGCTGGGTCGGGCCCTGCTGGCGCGAGGGCTGCGCCGCGAAGACGTCGTCGCGGTGGTGACGGAGCGGAACCTGGACTGGATGGCCGCCGTCCTCGCGATCTTCAAGGCAGGCGGCGTGTACCTGCCCATCGAGCCGCACTTTCCGGCCGACCGCATCGCGGCCGTCCTCTCCCGCGCCGAGTGCGGGCTTGTGCTGACCGAACGCGGCAGCACCGCCACGCTCGACCAGGCCCTGGACGCGCTGCCCGGAGTCCGGACGCTCTTCGTCGACACAGCCTGGGAGGAGGACCACGCCGACGGTGATCTCGGCATCCAGGTCGCGCCGGACCAGCTCGCCTACATCCTGTTCACCTCCGGCTCCACCGGGGAGCCCAAGGGCGCGATGTGCGAGCACGCGGGCATGCTCAACCACATCTACGCCAAGCTCGACGACCTGGAGGTCGCCGAGGGCGAGGTGATCCCCCAGACCGGACCCCAGTGCTTCGACATCTCGGTGTGGCAACTGCTCAGCGCGCTCCTGGTCGGCGGTCGGACCCTGCTGGTCGACCAGGAAGTGATCCTGGACGTCGAGCGGTTCGTCGACACGATCGTCGACGGCCGGGCCGCCGTGCTCCAGGTCGTGCCGTCCTACCTCGACGTCTTTCTGTCCTGGCTGGAGCAGCACCCCCGAGACCTGCCGGACCTGCACACCGTGTCGCCCACCGGCGACTTCCTGAAGAAGGAGCTGGTGCAGCGCTGGTTCGACGCCCAGCCCAAGATCAAGATGGTCAACACGTACGGGCTGACCGAGACTTCGGACGACGCCGTCCACGAGATCATGGACCAGGTACCGGACCGGGACCGGGTCCCGCTCGGTCGCCCCATCAGCAACGCGCACGTCTACGTCGTCGACGAGCACCTGGCACCGGTGCCGCTGGGCGCCCCCGGTGTGATCGTCTTCTCCGGCGTCTGCGTCGGCCGCGGGTACGTCAACGACCCCGAGCGCACCCGCCGGGTCTTCATGGCCGATCCGCACCGCAAGGGTGGGCCCCACCTGCCCGATGGTGGGCAAGGAGGGAAAATCTGCCGCAGCGGCGACTACGGCCGCTGGCAGCCGGAGGGCAAGCTGGACTTCCTCGGCCGCCGGGACAACCAGGTCAAGATACGCGGCTTCCGGATCGAGATCGGCGAGATAGAGAACGCGCTGCTGCGGGTGGACGGTGTCCGCGACGGCGCCGCGGTGGTCGCCGAGCGGGCCGGTGGGAGCAAGCACCTGGTGGCCTTCTGCTCAGGCCCGCGTCCGCTTGAGGCCGGTATCCTGCGGGACCGGCTGGGCGAGTCGCTGCCCGAGTACATGGTCCCATCGGCCTTCCACTGGCGGGAGAGCCTGCCGCTGACCCCCAACGGAAAGATCGACAGGCGTACGCTGACGGCGCTCGCCGGGGAACTCGACACCGTGGAGGACGACCACCACACGCCGAGTACGCCGACCGAGCAGCGGCTGGCCGCCGCCTGGGCGACGGTGCTCGGGGTCCCGCAGGACCGGATCGGCCCGCGCGACCACTTCTTCGACAGGGGCGGCACATCGCTGTCTGCGGTGAAGCTGGCGATCGCCCTGGGCCGTGCGGTGTCCCTCAAGGACGTCACCCGCCACCCGGTCCTCGCCGATCTGGCCGCTCTGGTCGACGGCAGGTACGGAGGCGAGGTGCGACATGGGTAGCGTGACCAGGTCGGTCGACCTGTCGGGTTGTGAGTGGCTGCAGTACAACTACGGATCCGCGCTGATGGCACCGGACCGGCTGGGTTCGTTCAGCATGTGGCGATACCGGAAGCTGCTGCCGGTTGCCGATGGTCCGGTGCGGTATCCGGTGCCGATCGGCGGCACGCCGCTGCTGCCGGCCCCGGCGCTCAGAGAGACGTTGGGCACGCCGCGCCTGTGGATCAAAGACGAGACGCGCAACCCGACCGCGTCCAACAAGGACCGCGCCACCGCACTCGTGATCGAAGACGGGCTGCGACGCGGGATGGACACGATCACGACAGCCTCCACCGGAAACGCGGCTGTGGCCACCGCTTTCGGTGCCGCGGCAGCCGGATTGCGGGCCGTCATCTTCGTGTCCGCCGACTGCCAGCCGGAGAAGCTCGCGCTCATGACGCAAGGCGGTGCATGGGTCTTCCAGGTGCGCGAAGGCTACGCGGCCGCGGTCGACCTGTCCCGGGCCGCCGCCCGCACGTTCGGATGGCTCGACCGCAACACCGGTGCCAACCCGCTCACCATCGAGGCGAAGAAGACAGTGGCGTTCGAGGTGTGGGAACAGCTCGGCCGCCGACTCCCGGACCTGGTGATGGTCCCGGTCGGCGATGGTCCCACGTTGGTGGCGCTCGACAAGGGCTTCGCAGAACTCGTCAGCTGTGGCCTCGCCGCCCGGAAACCGCGCCTGATCGGCGTACAGGCAGAGCGCTGCCAGCCGCTTGTGCGGGCCTGGCAGGGTGCGCCCGCCGGGCCGGCGGAGCTGGATCCCACCGCCACCGTCGCCGACGGCATCGCGGTGGTGCGCCCCGCCATCGGTGATGCCGCGCTGGCCGTGATGCGCCAAAGTGGCGGAGGAATGGTGGCGGTCACCGACGACGCGCTGCTGAGCGCGGTGTCGACGCTTGCCGACAGGGCGGGCGTGGGTGCCGAACCCGCCGGGGCGGCGGCCCTGGCCGGGCTGGAGAGCGCCGTCGAACGAGGCCTGGCGGATCGGACGGAAAGTGTGGTTCTGCTGGTCACCGGCCGGGAGATGAAGGCGAGCGGAGAGCCGGCCGACCGGGGCCGGGTGGCGGTCGTCGAAAAGCTCGACGAGATCGAGCGGGCTCTGGCGGGCGGCTGCTGAGGGGTCCAGGACCGCGCCCCGTCAGCGCCGGTCGAGGCGCCGCCGGTCTCGCCGCCCTGCCGCACAGCGGCGTGGCCGTACTCAGCATCCTCATCCCCCTGGTCCTGATCGTGTCCTTCGTCGTCGGGGACGCAGCCGGGGGTGCGGCCCAGTATCTTCCCGAACGGGCCGGGCAGTTGGTGATCCACCAGTACCCCGAGGGCGATCTCGCCCCCCCCGGACCGGTCTCCCTCCCGTGACCGGCGTGGACGCCAAGGACCGGCCGGCGGCGGACGCACCCCTGGACGAGGCGATCTCAGAAGCCGTGGGGCGCCAAGGGGAACTACGGACGGAGCTCGCTCTGCGGACGATAGCCGAGGCCGACCTCGACATCGGCGACATCACCCGTGTGGCGCACATCTTCACCGGCCGGGAGAGCTACCTCAAGGGGATCCTCGACCCCATGGGCCTCCACCCCGAGCAGGGGCTGCTCGAATTCGGACGAGGGTTGGGGCACATGACGGTCAACGACCAGATCGTAGGCCTCAACCATCTCGTCGAAACGCGGGAAGTCGGCGCAGGCGACCATGTGCTGATCGTGGCACACGGGGGTGGTGTCTCGATCACCTGCGCCGTCGTTCGCATTGATTTCCTCCCGACCTGACCCGTCGAACAGGCTCATCAACTTCATTAGTTTTCCGTGGTGTTGTGCCTGTATCGTTGGGTGCGTGGAGTTGCTGCGTATGTCCAAGGCCACGAAGCGTCTGGGTGTTCACCCGATGACGCTTCGCCAGTGGGCTGTCGACGGCAAGATCCCGTTCTCCTGGGTAGGGGCGTGAGCGACGGTTCTCCTCGGTCGATGTGGAGAACATGAAGCGCGGCAGCGGCGCGGTGACTTCCCGTCCGCGACCGGGACGCTGAGTAGGCCCGGAGCGCGGTGCCGGGATTGCTCCCGGTCCGTTTCTCCGGACCTCTCGCCGAACCCGCCGTGCGCCTCTCAACGCAACGGGCTCTCCACGGTTCTGCCGTCAGACGGGGTTCGCAGGCTGCCATGGGTTGGAGATCGTGCTGGCCCGGTATCGGTAACGGCTGACCGTGACCGATGCGATGCGGAACAGCTCGACCCCGTCAGCCGCGATCGGGAGCCACCGCCCGTTGGGGGTGGTGAACCGGCGGCGGACGTCGCCCCAACTCCATCGGTGACGTGCCCGCAGCATGCGGATAAGACGCCACCACACGAAGGTGTCAAGCTTGGAGAAGACATGCTTGGCGACCGCGTGCTTGAAGTAGTTGGCCCAACCGCGCATGATCTGAGTGAGTCTGATCAGCACGGTGGCGAGATCCTGCTGCGATGTCCTGCCTGTCAGGGCACGAATCTTCGCCTTCAGCGACCGGATTGGCCGGTCGGCGATGAAGGTGTAGACGTGCCATTTGGTCGTGCCTCCTTTGCGTTTCCACTGGATGCGGAATCCCAGGAAGTCGAACCCGTCGCTCATGTGCACGATCCGCGTCTTGGCCTGCGACAACCGCAGACCTATCGGCTCAAGCACACCGGCGATTTCCTCGCGCAGTGCCGCGGTGTCGGCCTCGGTGCCGTGCACCAGCACGACGAAGTCGTCCGCGTAGCGGACGACCCGCCACGTCGGACAACCTTTGCGGCGCCGGTAGGCGCGTTTGCCTTCGGTGGCCATCGTCCCGCCCGGCTCCCATGGCCTGTGCAGGTGCTCGTCGAGCGCCGACAGGGCGATGTTCGCCAACAGCGGGGAGAGAATGCCGCCTTGCGGAGTGCCGGTCAACGTCTCCTTGCTCTCGCCGAGTTCCGTGAGAACTCCGGCCTTGAGGAAGGCTCTGACCAGCGACAAGACGCGCCTGTCCTTCACCCGGTGACGCACCCGGTCCATCAGGGCCACGTGGTCGATCGAGTCGAAGCACGCCTCGATGTCCGCATCCAGCACCCAGCGGTATCCCCGGGTGCCGAAATAGTGGATCTCGGCGATCGCGTCCTGGGCCCGCCGTCGGGGCCGGAACCCATAGGAGACCGGCTTGAAGTCGGCCTCGAAGATCGGTTCCAACACCAGCTTCAGCGCCGCCTGAACGACCCGGTCCGCGATCGTCGGAATCCCGAGCTTGCGGACCCTTCCCGAGCCTCCCGGCTTGGGGATTGTGCGTTCCCGCACCGGCAGAGGACGGAACGAGCCGTCCTTGAGGGCAGTTCGCAGGTCGTTCAGGAACCCGGGGACACCAACCGATTCCTCGACGTCCATGGCCGTCAGGCCATCAACGCCTGGAGTCCGGGCTCCCCGGTTGCCCGCGACCCGGTCGAACGCCACCAACAGCGTCGCCGGGTCGTGCACGAAGTTGAACAGGTCATCGAACCGGCGGCCGAGGTCGGCCACCGTCCAACGGTGAAGCTTGGTCTGCATCTCCAGTACCCGGGCCCGAGGGCCCAGAGCTCCGCCATTCGGCGGGGCGTCTTCCGGCATTGCAGCATCCTTCCCTTCTCGATACCGCTGCCGCCCTTCCCCATGCGGCCGGCTCTCCCGGCCTCGGAGTACTACGGCGGCTCCGCCCCGTCCCGGACCGATCGGCGGTCGATGCGCCCAGCCCCGGCAGCCTGCTGGCAGCAGACGACAAGGCGAGGTTCTAGACGGTTCCCGTGTTCACTGTGGTTCGCTCGATGAAGGAGGAGCCCGACTGTGTCCCTGCGGCATCGCCACGAGTACGCCGCAGACATTCCTCGTGGCCTCCCGGCCAGCTTTTGAATACCGATCCAGGAGTTGGCAGACCACCCGAAAGGATGACCTGCATACGCACCGCTTCCGGCCCAGATCCGCCAGGTTCGAGCCAGTGTCACTTTAAGAGACGTAAAACGCCGGTTCCTCGCGTACTCCTCTCCATCACGCTTGCCGGACCCGCCCCATCTGGCAGTTCTGGTTACGTCCCGGCTTTGTCAGGGCCGCTCTCGCCCTCCCCGGCATCACCCGGATCAGGCTGCCCTCAGCTTCAACCCCACTGCTGCGACAGCGGATTGGCGCAGGTCTTCCACCTCCACTCGAACCAACAGCGCCTCACGGCGCAACCAAGATCTGTGCCAGAACCGAGAACTGGCAACGCTGCCGGAGCGTGTGGGTCCTTCCCCCCGTGCCGTGATGGTGGCCGGCCTTGGGGCCGCGTCGGTGCCCGAACTTCTCCGCAGCTCCGGCAGCAGAGATCCGAGTTTTCTGCTCGAACCCCACCGAAGCGAAGACCCACGTCCGGTAGGCCGATGAGTTTGTCGTCGCCGCACGGTCTGACTCCTTGAACTCCCGACGACAACCGCACGGAAAGGTGCTCGTCATATGAGCAAGGTGGTTTTGCACGTCACCATGTCACTCGACGGCTTCATGGCAGGTCCGGACATCAGCATCGAACACCCCATGGGCCGGGGTGGTCTGCGCCTGCATGACTGGATTTTGAACACACCGACCAGCGACGTCGACGCCACAGTGACACAGGAGATTTCGGCCTCGACAGGTGCCGTCGTACTGGGCAGAAGGACATTCGACGTGGGTGTCGAGGTCTGGCAGGACACTCCCTTCCCGGTGCCGTGCTTCGTGCTCACACACTACGCTCGAAGCCGGCGCGCCATGAAGAGCGGGACCTTCACCTTCATCACCAACGGCCTGAAAAGCGCGCTTCAGCAGGCGGAAGCAGTGGCGGACGGGAAAGACGTCACACTGATGGGGGCGGACATCGCTCAGCAGGCGCTTAGCGCGGGACTCCTCGATGAGATCAATCTCCAGCTCGCACCGGTGCTCATGGGCGACGGACGCCGGCTGTTCGAGCATCTGGGAACGGAACACCTCGAGCTGGAACGGACCAGAATCCTTGCCTCGCCGCTCGTCACGCATCTGCGTTTCCAGGTCCCTCATGCCCAGAACATGTCGGACGGGGCAGCGCTGGACCATGGCCTTGAGGCCAACAGCCGACAGAACTGAGGGCATCCAAAGGAAGGGCCGGGAGAGGTCAGCCGGCGGCGTTCCGCTCGGTGGGTCGGGCCTTGGTGATCGCGAGCCGGTAGGACTCGGGGCCGGTCTCGATGATGTTCCCGCCGAAGGTGAGGCGGTCGACGATGGCCGCGCAGAGCCGCGGATCGGTGAGCGTCCTGGTCCACCCGCCGAACGATTCGTTGGAGGCGATGGCGACGCTGTTCTTCTCCTCCCGTTCCGTCAGCACCTGGAACAGCAGTTCAGCGCCCCCTGTCGGCGTACTTGAGACCATCATGCGTACGCCGACAACGCGGACGGTGTAGCCGTCCTTCACAAGCCAGCGGGCGTGTGCGCCCGGGCCTCGGCCGACGTCGAGCACCACGGTGGGCGGGGCCGGGAGGTAGCGTCCTCGCCCAGGCCCCCATCCGCCCCCGCGGCAGCACCAGGCTCACGACCGAACTCGGCCCGCTCGCCGGCTACATCGCCGGTGCGGGTCTCGTCACGCTGATGACCGCGCTGCTGTCGTCCGACGATCTGCTGTCCTGGGGCTGGCGCCTTCCGTTCCTGATCGCGGGCCCGATGGGCGTCATCGGCCTCTATCTGCGGACGAAGCTGGAGGAGACCCCGGCGTTCGCTGCCGAGCTGGAAAGGCGGCGCGTCAGGAGCGCGAGCGGCCGAAGGTGCCGCTGCGGGACATGGTCACGGGGCAGTGGAAGGCGCTGCTGCTGTGCATGGGCCTCGTCCTGATCTTCAACGTCACGGACTACATGCTGCTGTCCTACATGCCGAGCTATCTGACGAGTGAGCTCCACTACGACGAGACCCACGGCCTGCTGGTCGGGCTCGGTGTCATGGTGCTGACTACATGATGGCGGCCGCGATCATCGGCGGCGCCGCGGGCTGGTTCATGGCGGGGTCGGCGGGGCGGCCGCTGCCCGGGTCCGCTCCCGCTGTGGAGACGGAGGCGGAGGCGCGTGCCCTTCGGGGGGCGTGACGCTCGGCGGGGCGCCGGCCGGCCAGGCGATGGTGTGCCCGTATCACTCGGCTCGCAGGCGGCGGTTGACGGTGTTGTTCACACGGTCGGCCGCCGCCGCGGCGCGTCGGGGGCATCGGTGCTTCGCGGCACCGTGCGTGCGCAGCAGGGGCTCATCGGGTCGTCGGCCTCGCGGGGGCGGGTCGTACGAGGGCGGGTCACGCGGACGCGGGAAGGGCGAGGGCCTCGGCGCGGCGGTGGCGGCCGTTCCCGGGCGCGTCCAGGGCGGTCGGGCGCTCGACGGCAGGCTGCCCACGGTGCCGGCCGGTACCGAAGTCCGTGACCGGACGAAGGCGGCGGAGGGTCCTGATGGTGCGGATCGACTGCTTCATGGTGTTCTCCAGGTGGGGTGTTCCGAGCGGGTCCGGCTCAGATTCCGCGGGGGTCCTCGACGGCGCGGATGGTCCAGAGCTGGTCGAAGTGCCAGCGGTCGAAGGCGTAGGCGTGCTCGTCCGCCTGGGTGACGGCGGCCCAGCGTCCCTCGTTCCAGTGGTAGACGCGGTGGCCGTCGTAGCGGAGCTGGTGACCGTTGCCGCCGGAGCGCCAGTACGAGTGGCCCGACCGGTCCCGCTCGCCGTGCCATTCACGGTGCCCGTCCGAGATGGACCACCCCTCGCCGATGCGGAAGAGGTCGGCGCGCTCCGCCACGGTAACGACGGCGGTGCCGGGGTGACCGCTGTGCTGAGCCGCGGGCAGGGCGGACGCCGAAGCGGGGCCGGCGACGGCGACGAGTGCGCTGCCGGTCATCGTCACGGTGGCGGCTGCGAGGGCGACGCGGGTCATCAGCTTCTTCATGGTTCTGTCTCCTTGCTTCGCCCGACTTGTCGAGGGGGCGACGAACGATCGACGCGTTGTGCCGTGGGGCTCGTGGCCGATACGGCTGAGCAACGTCATGCGTTGACGCTATCAGATCATTGAGGCAGGTCAATAAATGAGCGGATGTGACTGTCGACTCATCGGGACGAAGCTGCCCGAAATGTCGTGAATTCCCAGAAGGGGGCAGCGCGACGAGGGGCCACGGGAATGCCCATGGCCCCAAGTTGCCTGGTGGCGGGTCGGTCAGGTGCAGGCGACGTCGCTCTTGGATGTCCTCACCCGGACGAGGAGCTTCCGGAGTGTCGGCAGCTCCTCGGGGGTGAAGTCGGCGAAGAGCTCCTGCTCCATGGCGGTCATGTCTTCCTGGGCCTTCGCCAGGACGCGGCTGCCTTCTTCGGTGAGCGCCACGATGTGACGGCGCCGGTCGGCCGGATCGCGCCGGCGCTCGATGAAGTGCGTGGCCTCCGGGTCGGTCAGGATCCCGCACAGGATGCTGGGGTCCACCTCCAGGGCCCCTGCCACGCCCTTCTGGCTCATGTGTCCCGACTTGCCCAGCAGTATCAGCGTCGTGCCGCCCCACGCCGTCGAGGGTGATGGTCTCTCCGTCGTTGACCGCCTGTGGTCCGGGCGGCAGGCCGGGCAGCGCCTTGAGTTCGGGGTACTGGGCGGTGACGTCCATCCCGGCCTGGGACAGAAGCCGCAGGCTTGCGTCCCCGGGCAGATGGGTGATGACCCGGGCACCGTTGAGGCGCGTTTCGTAGGTGTACTCAGCCTCGGTCTCCGGCCTGGGCGGCGGGCCGATCACCGCGAGCATCGGCGCGAGCAGCAGCAGTGCACCATGAGCGCCTCGGGAGGGGGCCACGCTCATGGTTCCAGCCTGCGCCCGGCGGCCTGCTGCGGCCGCCCACTCCTCCTGTCTGGTCGACACGTCTGTGAGCAGAACGGATGCCGTGACTGCGGCGATCGTCAACGTGTCCGAAATGTGGATCCCCGCTTGGCGGTATGTCCCGGAATGTGTTCTTGGTCGGTTGGTGGTTTGCTGCTCGGTGGCGGCGCCCGGGCTTCTCGGCGCGCCGTTCATCGTGTGCATCCGCCAGGCTCAAGGAGGAGTTCCGCATGTCCGTCTACACCCCCCAGCAGATCAGCCAGCCGCAGACCCAGCAGCCGTACAACCAGCAGCAGCTGTTCGGCCAGCAGCAGCCCTGGGGCCAGATCGGCCAGCCGCAGCAGCAGATCGCGCAGGTGGTCCAGCAGTCGATTCAGCAGGCTTGCCAGCAGGCGAGCCAGCAGGTGGCGCAGCGCCTGCAGCAGACGCTGCAGCAGCTGCAGCAGGTCCAGCAGCAGCTGCAGCAGCAGGGCTTGGCCCACCAGGCGCACCCGTACCTGGCTGTCGCGTTGCACCACACCCTGATCCAGGGCGTGCGGAGCGCTGTGGAGCAGTCCGTGCAGCAGGCGCTGCCTATGGCGATCCTGACGCTGGTGCAGCAGAGCCAGCAGAGCCAGCAGGGCCAGCAGGGCCAGCAGGGCCAGCAGGGCCAGCAGGGCCAGCAGCAGTTCGGCCAGTTCCCGGGCATGCAGCCGCAGGGCCAGTTCGGCCAGTTCCCTGGCCAGGGGATGTTCGGGCAGCAGCCGCAGTACGGGCAGCTGTCGCCTCTGGGCATGTGAGACACCCGCCCGGGTAGCGCTCGCCTTCCCTCCCGTGTGGGAAGGCGGGCCTGCCTGGCCGCATGCCGCGGCGGGGCGAGGCAATGGCGCGGCGGGTTCGCTGGCCGGGGAGCTCATGGACGCCCGCTTCCCGGCCAGCCACTGAAGATCCGGGGCGTACGACGACGCTTTACGTTGAGATGGCGGTTGGCTGAATGAGTGAGCAGGGCGGCAACGGTGTGAAGCCGGGCAACGGCAAGGGCGGGAAGACCCCGCGTGCGCAGGGCGCGGCGGGCGAGCCTCCGCAGCAGCCGGCGGCGGCTGCGGGCGAGGCAGGTGATCCGGCCGGACGGATGGGCGGGGAGGCGCAGGCGCTGGGGTACCAGGGCCGGGGTGTGCGGGCGGGGTGGGGCCGCTATCTGGTGGCGCCCCGGCCGTTGGGGCTGCTTGCCGGTGGGGTGCCGCCGATTGAGGCCTCGGCGCTGTTCAAGCTGCTGGAGGAGGACCCCGATGTGGAACCCGTGGCGCAGGTGCGGCCGTCCCGTTCCCGCGGGTTGGGGGCGATCGCGGAGCCGCATCCGGCCTGCCCCCCGGTCGCGGTCGTGAAGATGCCCCAGGAGCGGGCTCGCGCCCTGGCCGGGAACCCGCAGGTGGTCGTGGAGATCGACCAGCCGCTTTCCTACACACCCACCCCGCCGGTGGGTGTCGGCCCGGTGCCGGTACTGGACCCGATGCTGGCGGTCACCCTGGAGGAGCCCGAACATCTCGCCCTGCGGGTGGTGGGCAGTGACGGGGACGCGGTGGCCGGCGCGCACGTGTGGGCCATCGGCACCGGTGGCCCGGTCCACGGAGTCACCGGCCCGGACGGACGCCTCACCATGACCCTGGCCGCAGACACCCCCGAGACGCTCCAGGCGCTCTACGTCCGCCCGGTGGCCGACTACTGGCCGGCCCGCACCGGCACCCCCCAACCCGCCGACAGCGGCGAGGCGGTAGTTACGGTGCAGGCCCTGTCGGACACCTTCGAGGGCTTCCCCGGCAAGGCGCTCACCGGCTGGGGTGCACAGGCAATGCGGCTCAACCAGATCCCGCCGACCTACCGCGGCCACGGCATCAAGATCGCGCTGCTCGATTCGGGGGTGAACACCGCCCACCCCGATCTGAAGGACACCGTCCAGCACGGGCACGACTTCACCGGCGCCGGCAACGGCACCTGGGGCCTCGATGTGACCGGGCACGGCACGTGGTGCGCCGGCATCATCGCCGCGGCGGACAACAACGCCGGCATCGCCGGGATCGCGGCGGAGGCCGAGGTACATGCGCTGAAGCTGTTCCCCGGCGGGCACCTCAGCGACCTGCTCGAGGCGGTCGACTACTGCATCACCCACGACATCGACATCGCCCAGATCAGCCTCGCCTATCCCGTACAGTCCCAGCTGGCCGCCTGGAAACTCGCCGATGCGCACGCCGCCGGCACCACGGTCATCGCCCCGGCGGGAGACACCGCCGGCCCCCTCACTCAGCTGGCTACCCTGCCGGGGGTGCTGGCGGTGGGCGCGATCGGGCACACCGGCAGCTATCCCGTGAGCAGCCCGCTCACCTGGGTGCAGCCGCCGTGGCCCGGCCCCTACCCGGCCCCGTTCACCCCCACCGGTCCGGGAGTGGACCTTGTCGCGCCCGGCGCGGCGGTCATCACCACCAGCCTCGGTGACGGCTATGCCGCGGTGGACGGCACGGCGATCGCCGCCGCCCACGTCACCGGGCTGGCGGCGCTGCTGCTCGCCCACCACGACCATCTGCGCACCCAGGCGGTGCCGCGGACTGCGGCCCGCACCGACCCGCTGTACCTGCTGCTGCGCACCGCCTGCCAGCCCCTGCCCGGCGCCGACCCCCGCCTGGGCGCGGGGATCGCGGACGCCCCCACCGCGCTCGGCATCCCCGCCAGCTGGCAGCAGGACTACCGGGCCGACGGGTACGCGGCGGCGCACCAGCGGGGCTGACGGCACGACACATTCACAGACCTCCGCCCCCTTGCCGCCCTGCCGCCATCGGGCGGTGGGGGGCGGAGACGGCGGCCGGGCCCGCGTCAGCCGAACAGGTCGTCTGTTAGCTGGTGACGAGCTGGCGCGGCTGCGCGGTTTTCCGGAGATCAATACCCAGCCCAGCCCAGCCCAGCCCAGCGCCGCGCCGACGTAGGGCTGGGCCGGCGGTCGTATTCTCCGCGATGCGTATACGCGGGCGCATGCGAGGGTGCATACTCCCTCTATGGCTGACACGAGCGTACGGATCAACACGGAGACGAGGGACCGCCTTGCGGCCCTCGCCAAGGCGCGGGGCCTGAGCCTGGCCGCCTACCTCGAAGAGCTCTCGCAGCAGGAAGAACACCAGGCGCTGCTCGGGCGAGCGACCGCCGCATTCAACGAAGCGCTCGAGCGCCCCGGCTTCCTCGAGGCCTTCGACGAGAAGTACGGCGGCCTGCCCGAGGCACCGGCTCGTAGCAGCCGGGCGGCCTGATCTTGAACCTGTTCATCGACATCCGGTGGCTCCTGGACCGGCAAGAGCAAGTGCTCGGCAAAGACCTACAGGTCCACGACTACTCGGGACTGGTCGCGGCCGTCGCCCGGCACCGGGTGAACACGCCGCACCTGGACGTGTCCGACCCCGACGCCTACTGGCGGGCGGCCGCACTGCTCGACACGATCGTGCTGCAGCGGCCCCTTCCTGCCCGCAACGAGGCGTACGGGTACGCGGTCGCCGTGGCGTACATCAAGGCCTGCGGCGAGACCGTCGTCGCGACCCAGCAGCAGTGGATGCAGTTGATCGACGACATCAAGGCGCTGCGCCTGACCTCCTACGACATCGCCGACCGGCTGCGGTCCTGGCGGACCCTGTAGGCCAGAAAAAATCGGCGGTGGCGCGGCGGCCCGCCCGGCAGAAAGCGGCAGCTTCCGGCTCACGCGGCATCATCCTGCGGGTACTGGCCGGTCTCGGCAAGCAGCCGCCTGCAGGCTTCCGCCGAGCGCAGGCCGTACAGCCGCCCGGCGAAGGTGGTGACCAGGGACACGAAGTCCTCGCTCGGCCGCTCCGGGCGGCGAATTGAGCTTCCACAGCGCTGCTGAGATGCCCGTCGTTGCTTCGCCACACGGTAGCCGAATGGCATTGGTGGCCAGCTGCAGCAGACCACCTTCGCCGCGGACCGTGCCGCCCTCGGCGGGGCGGGCCGTCGGCACGATCTCCACAGCTGATGTGGCTACAGGCGCTGCGCAGGTGCCGTGACTGCCGCCCGGCTACCGGTACGGGGGTACGGACCACGGCCCCGGAGGCGAACCACTGAACGTGGGCGGCGGCGAGGTGAACGTCTGCCTGTGCCGCTTCCAAGTTTCGGGGACTGTGGGGGTCCGCTTGCCGTGCCCGGGAGGTCTGCCCGTCCCAAACAGCGAGCTTCGGTGGCTATCATGCGGCTCATGACGAGCAGGGGGGCGCGGTGGGCATGTCGGGCCGGCACGGGATTGTGGTGCCTTTTGGCTGTGGTCGCCGGTGTGGCCGTCTGGACCACGGAGCCCGGCGGGGTCTCGATCCACGGTCTTGACATCGCGTACGTACGGGACAACGTGCACGGCGCGCTGCATCCGGTGGCGTACGTGTACATCATGCACTTCGTCGGGCTGGTGGAGGTCACGCTCCTGCTGGGGGTGACTCCGGGGGTGCGCGGACCGCGGGCGCGTTTCGTCGCTGGGAGCGTCGCGGTCCTGGCGGCCGCCGTGTTGGTGCTGATGGCCGTCAACACCCTCACGCAGATGTCGCCGTACGTGGACCCCTCCCGAGCGCTGCTCGACAGGCTGGCCGCGGCGGGCCTGATCGCCCTGGCACTCGCGACCCTGTGTGCGGCGGTGGCGCTGATGCGCCGAGGATTCGCGTTCTACGACAGCTTCGTGATCGCGTTCCTGGTCGGTATGGGCATCCTCCATATGGTGTCGATGTTCCTCGTGGCTGCCGTGCTGGATCCGCGGATGTCGCTGACCGTCTGGGCGTGGACACCCGCGCTGTGCCACCTGCTGGCGGCGGGGTGCGCCGCCGCGCTCGTGGCCGGTACGGCGGCGGTCCAACGGGAGGCAGTGCAGCCGCTGCCCGCCTGAGGCCAGACGGCAGGAACGCCGGCGCCGGCCGCTGCGCGCGCGATGACTCCGTGCTCCTCCAGCCGCCCAAGTGGTGCTGGGTCCAGCCCGGCTACAAGCCGGGGCTGTTCCTCGCCCCGGCCACGATCGACCGCCGCCTGTTCCGGTGTCTTCGTCATCGCCCAGCGCACCGCGACCATCGGATAGGGCCACATGCCTGCCGCCGTCTGGTTATGGCTTCGACATGCATGAACCGTCGATGCCGGGTGTAGTTCCTGACCTCGGCGCCGGCGGGCTCGGCGGCCCTGTTGCTGCTTGCCAGCTTTTGGTGTGACGCTCGCGCTGAGTGAGCTGGTGCCAGCAAAGGGGTGTGACGGTGTGTGAGCGGGGCGGGGAAGGCCGTGTGCGGACAGCAGCGAAGCCTCTGGTAGGGATAAATCGGCCAAGATCAAGTCCGCTTACCAGGGGCTCGATCTCGCTCATGAGAACTGCCTGTCAGATCGCGTCGTACTCCACCTCTTCGTAGACCCGATCCCACCAGGTGTCCATCTCGAAGGCGGGAGGGTCGAGCTCGCGCAGGCGGTCCCGGATCTCCAGGCTGAAGGCGGCCCGGGCCTCCCCGGCGGGGTCGTCGTCCGAGTCGGGGTCGTCCGGCTCCAGGTCGTCGAAGTCGTCGACGTGCTCGCAGCGGTACTCCCAGGCGGCGAGGGCGTCGAGGAAGGCGATCACGGAGGAGTTGACGAAGCGCTCGGCGGGGTCGACGCCCTCCGCGAGCGCCCACACGTGCCCGTGCTCGTCGAGGACGAATTCGGGGGAGTGTGACTCCTCGTCCACCGCCAGCCTCCAGAAGCGGTCCCCCAGCCGTGAGAAGGGCTGCTCGGCGGTCCCCGGCCAGCACATCGACTCGTCGACCGGCAGTCCGTGGGTTTGGGCCACCTCGAGGGCCTCCCGTACCCGGGCGGGCCGGGCTGCCACCTCGGGGGCGTCAAGGGCGGGCAGGTCGCGTACGCCTTCTTCGCCCCACTGGCCGGGGCGTAGCCAGTGAGGGGTGTACCCGCCCGAGCCGTTCTGCTCCGCCATCTCGTAACTCCGCTCAGTGAGCCCCTTGTTGAGAACTGTGGAACGATCCCACACGCCTCGTCCGCACCATCCGCTGGGGGCCCGTCCCGTGTCTGTCGCCGCCCGTCTCCTGGCCGCCGTCGCCGCCCTCTCGGCCCCGGTCGGGCGGAGGACCTGCAGGTGCTGTCCTGGCGGGCGCAGGCTGCTGGTGCAGCGGGGTGACACCGAGGTGGTGGTCCGCGGCCTGGACGAAGGTGGGCCGGAGGTACGCATTCCGGCGCCGTGGCCGCTCGGGTTCGGCTCGGTGGCAGTGTCCCCGGCGGTGACGTGGCCGTGTTCGCCGGCGTGCACGCGCTGCGGGCGGTGGACCGGTCGGGCGCGGTGCGGTGGGATGGCCGACATGGCTGCTGGTCGGACAGGGGTGTGTGAAGTGGCCCACGCTTCCTTCGCCAAGTACGCCGACGAGTTCTACCACGCTCACGCGGACAGGGGTCGGCCGCCTCTTCGCCGGACGGCAAGCTGGTCTGGGGCACGTCCGCAATCGCCCAGAGGGCGGGGTGGAAGAGGAGTGGCCGGCTGTGCCGGACGACCTCGGCGGGGTCCTCGATGATCTGGGTGCCGAGGGGCACGCCCTTGTCGGTGAAGTGCATGCGCCCGAGGCGGCGGGAGTCGAAGAGCTAGTAGTCGTAGTCGGGCAGCCCCAGCTTGTCTGCCTGGTCCTGGGGCAGGTAGCGGATGTCCTCGTCGACATGGACGTTGAACTGGCAGAGCCACAGCTCGAACTCGAGGTAGGCGGTCAGGACTTCGGGGACGATGCGAACGCGCTCGATCAGCTTGTCTTGCTCGATGCCGCGGCGCATGGTGTCGAGCCACGGCTGGAACCAGTCCGTGCCGGGGTCCTGGCCGCGCCGGTGGCGGGCGAAGGGCTCCTGCTCCTTATCGACGGTGTAGAGAGTTCGGGTTTCCAGCCGCCATGCGGTGTGCTCGAAGCCCTCGAAGAGGCGTCCGAACGCCTCGCCGGTGATCAGGTCGGGCACGTCACTCGTGGGGTGCGAAACGGGTGAGGAGCTCGCGGGGGACCTCGACAAATACCAGGTGAACGTTTTCCTCCTCTGCCGCGTCATAGGGGAAATCGCGGAAGGGGAGGGGCGTGGCGCTGCTGAGACGGAGATCCCGGCCTGGGGACGAGGACCCCCTGACGCCGGCGCAGATCGATCGCGTGCGGGCGGTCCTGGCGCTCGGCGGGGTGCCCACGGGCGATCTGCAGGACGGGGTGCAGCAGGTGCGGCTGAAGCTGCTGGAGTATCGGGCCGGCGGCCGCGAGCCGTTGCGGGACCCGGGGGCGTGGGCTGCCGTGGCGGCCTCCAACGTGGCGATGGACTGGCACCGTTCGCGGCGCAGACAGGCGCGGCTGAGCGAGCGGCTCGCGGCGCTGGCGCCCCGGGGCGAGTCCCGGCATGGCGGGGGAGAGGCGCATGTGCTTGCCCTGGCGATCGCCGACGGGTTGCACCACCTGTCGCCCCAGCAGCGGCAGGTTTTGACGCTGCGATTCTACGCCGACCTGCCGGTGGCGGAGATCGCCGCGGCGCTGGGCGTTCCGGAGGGCACGGTCAAGAGCCGGCTGCACACCGCCGTTCGCGCGCTGCGCGGCCGGCTGCACACCAAGGAGGTGGTGTGACGATGGGCGGGGTCGAGGACGAGGCGCTGATGTCGGCGCTCACGGACGCGCCGTCGGCGGACGCGGAGGGCGAGGAGTACGCGGCCGCGCTCGCCGATATCGCGCTGCTGCGGACGCACCTACGGCTGATCGGCGACACCTTCGCCGCCCAGCCACCGCCCGCGGCTGCAGCTGGCAGCTGGCGCCGACGCAGGGCGCTTGTGCTGTGCCTGGCCGCAGTCGTGGTGGGTGTGGTCACCGTCGCGGGCGTCGGCATCGCACGGCAGGCTGCCATGAGCGGCGGGGAATCGGGGGGCCTGGGGAAGCTCACCCCGGAGGGGATCGTGGCCTGCGCGAGGATCATCGCCGAGGGCACAGTCCGAGCGGTCGAACCCGTCGGCACCGACGGGGAGATCCGCGTGGTGCTGGACGTCGACCGCCGCCTGAAGCCCGCCGACGGCCCCGCGCGGCTGACCTTCACTCTCACCTTCGACCACGACCACGACGACGTGGCGCCACGCCCCGTGCCCGGTTCCCGGATGTTGGTGAGCCTGTCCGAACTCCCCGACGAGCCCGTGGACTGGTACCAGGGAGCGGACATCGCCCCCGCCTGGTCGTGGATGGACAAGGCACTGCCTGGCTCGCGGGCGCTCACGTGCATGAGCGATGGCGGCTGACGGCAGAAGGCGGAGCACGTCTCTTGCGCCCATCCGCCTGAGGAGGGAAATGAAGCCACCGTGCCGACAACGGAAGAGGCCGTCGAATTCCCGCCGAGTGCTGGGCAGTTCGCCGTCCCGCTCGTCGTGGGGATGGTCCTGGCGACGGGCCTGGTCTACCTGGGCCTACGGTGGGCAGCCGACCCCATGACGGTCGCAGAACTGCGTGCCTGCGCGTATACGGCAGCGTTGGGTGTCGTCGGCGCGCTCATCCTGCCACATTCCGGCGGCGCCCAGCTGACCCCCGAGTACCTGGTGGCGCTGTCGGCCTTCGGCCAACGGGAGCGCCACATCCGCTGGGCGGATGTCTCGGCCATCGACGTACACCGCATGGCCGGGGTGAGCCGCGTCAGCGTCTCGCTGGTGACCGGCAAGCGCCTGATACTGGCGTCCGGACCCGAGACCATCCCCGCGAGTGCGGCGCTTCGCGGGTTGAGGTGGCTGCCTCTCCGTACCGGCCATCGTGTGGCATCTGGCCCGTCACCGAAGTCCTCGACTGACATTCCACACCCTCGAAACTCGATGTCGGTGGCGCCGGATACCTTGCATCCGACGATGCGTAACACCCGCCGGCGGTCCACTGTCCCAGCGGGAAGGAGGCGAGCGAGGTCGGCCACCCTGTGAGTTCGCGCTCTGAATGCGTACTCATGTCTTGCCTACGTGAAGCCTGAACTGTGAGTTCTGCCGTAGCTGGTAATGATCTTGCTGGTAGAGTGTGTGGCTCTCCGGTCTGCATTGAGTTGTGTTCATCCTGAACGTGCAGATCATGGGGGTGGTGTGGGTGGGTGATGCCGTGCTGGTGCTGGTCGTCGGGGCCTGTCTGGTGTGAAGATCGTCTGTCAGCGGGCGATCTCGTGCTGGTTGAGGACCAGCAGCGCGCGGACGAGCCGGGTGGCCCACTTCACGTCGAGGCGGAGCTTTGTCAGCACGCGCCCAGTTCTTCAGGTGCGCGAACGCGTGCTCGCACACTGCCCGTTCTGCGGCGATCAGTTGGTTGACCAGCTTCTTGGCGGGCGGGAGCTTCTTGCCCTTCGGCTTCTTGTAGCCGGTGATCACTGCGGGGTCGCCGGTGTCGTCGTCCAGGCCGACGAAGCCGAGGTCCGCGATCGCGGCGAGGCCGGCGATCCCCGACCAGGGCGAGTACGCCACCGGTCTCGCACGCCAGCACCGCTGCCCAGCGAGGATTCAGGTTGTGCAGTCCTCAGTGGGTGAACTGGCGCACTAGCGATCGTCGCAGGTGCCGTAGGCGAGGGCGTTGGGTTCGCGGTAGGGCCGGTCCGACACGCCATAGGAGTCGGTCTCCTTACGGCTTACGGACACGCCGCCCCTGTCCTGCCGGCCGATGTAGCGGGAGACGGAGCCGTCCCCGCCCGACTGGAAGACCTCCAGCTCGGCGCGGCCGTCGTGGTTGGTGTCGATGGCCCGTGCTTCGTGCACGAACGATGATGACCCAAGTCGGATGGTGCCGGTCCGGTCGCTGCTCAGGTCGCGCGCAAGAGGCCCATAATGCGCCTCGTGCACCACCATGTTGTCTCGCGGTGAGTCGCCCTCGTCGCGCTGACTGTAGAAGATGGCCAAGTCGAGGTAACCGTCGCCGTCGAAGTCGCCGAAGGCTCCCCGCGTCGCCATGTCGTCCTTCGATGCGCCTCGCAGCTTCTGCCAAAACCCGCGGGCATCGTCGACCCTGACGGTGGTCTGGTGATCGTCTCTCTGGAAGACGACTGAGGTGGTGCCCTCGTTGATCTCGTCCAGGTGTCCGTCCGCGTCTACGTCGGCGCGCAGGGTGAAGCCGTCGACGGCGCATATGGGCATGGGGGCGTGGTCTCCGGGTTGGGGCCCGGTGCCCAGCAGCAGCCACGTACCCCCGGCGATCACGACGAGACTGGCTCCGATGGCGGTGGTGAGACGCTGGCGACGTGTACGCGGTCGCGGCAGCGACGAGAGCATGCCCCGAGACGTGGGTTGCTTCGGGGCAGTAGAAAGCGGCACGCCAGGACCCTACTAGGATTGCGCCGCAGTGGGCAGATAGTCCGTCTCAGGTGCCGGCGGCAACCGCCGGGGGAGTGAAGAGCAGCACTCGCCCTCCTTCAGAGAGGACTGCACAACCTGAATCCTCGCTGGTCAGCGGTGCTGGCGTGAGAGACCGGTGGCGTACTCGCCCTGGTCGGGGGCGGGGTGTCTGGCGCGTAGATCATCTGACAGGTCGGGGATGGGGTTTCCGGCTTTGGCCGCACCTCGGGCGGCGGGGTTTCTACGATCGCGGGCGGGGGTGTCGCGTCATTTTCGGAGGGGAACCGTGTCGTCGCTGGAGAAGATCGCAGCTCGCCGCGCTGAGCTGGACCGGCTTGCCGAGACGCTGGCCAAACAGCTGGCTGAGGTGGACGCTGAACGAGAGGAACTCGCGGTCGCGGAGCGGGTGCTGCGGCGTCTGTACGAGCAGGAAGCCGAGTCGGCCACGGCCGGGCCGGACGCCGGTCCACCGCAGCGGGTGCAGGTCGCGGGTCGGTCGGTGCTGAAGGTGCCGCACTGCCGGGAGGCGCCGGATGCGTCCTGGCTGCCCGGTGACGACCAGCGGTGACGACCAGCGGATGCTTGAGATCGTGAAGGCCGCGGGCGGGCCGGTGATGGTCAAGGACGTCGGCGCCGAGCTGGGAATCGACGCCTCGGTGCCAGGCCGGCTGGAGCCGTTGCGGGGGAAGCTGTCGAAGCTGGCCGCCCGGGGCTGACTGCACAAACTACCCAACGGCACCTTCACCACCCGGCCGTGATCCGCGCCCGCCCGGCCGTAACCGGCGTGCCCCCGGCCAGGGTTGGGGAGGTATGCCTACAACCAAGACCCCGGCCGGGGACCATACCGAGCTTGCCTACCAGTGCCGGCTGCCGCTGTCCACTCAGACCATGCGCTGCCTGACCAGGCTGCTGAGCGCCCACTTGAAGAAGATCCGCTCCCGGTGGCGGAAGTGACCGACCGGCCAGATCACGGTGATCGTGCTGGCCGCACTGCGGCATGACCAGCGCCTGGCCGACCTCGCTGGCGGCAACCACGTCTCACGCTCCACTGTGGACCGGTGGCTGAGGGAGATGATCGAACTGCTCGCCGCGCGGGCAGCACGCCTGGAGCGCGTCCTGGCGAAAATCGCCCGCGAGGGTGGCAGCGTCGTGCTGCTCGACGGCTCGCTGATACCCACCCAGCGCCGCACCGGCATCCCGATGGGCCGCCGCTGGTCAGCCAAGCACAAACGGCACGGGCTGCTGGTCATCGCCCTGACCGACGTACAGGGACGGCTGTTGTGGACCTCCACCGTCCGCCCGGCCCGCGGCTCGGAGATCACCGCCTGCCGCCACGACGACCTGGTCGACCGGCTCCGCGAGGCTGGCCTCGCCGCGATCGCAACCTCGGCTTCGTCGGCCTGGACGACGACACCGGCGACCCCGCTTACCGACGACACTGAGATCGCCTGGAACGCGGGCGAGGTCCAGAGGTCGCGCTCGGCGCGAAGGACACCCTTTCCCTCGCCACCCGCGGGAAGAGATGCCAGGTGCCCCTCCCCGAGGCCGGCGCGTCTGAGAGAGGGAGGTTCGTGCCAACATCCGCATGGAATGGGCGACTTGGGGTCGAGCGTGAGGATCGAGGCTTGGCACGGTGCCCCGGCAGCGCCGCGAGTGTGCCCGGAGTCACTGGGGGAACGGATGACCTGAGTGGTCACGGCTGGGATCGGATCACCGCGACGCAGCACAGCGCCGCGAGGGCCAGAGTCGCCGCCGCCGGCCCCGCGAGGGCCTCGGTGGCGGTGGCAGGAAGGATACGGTCGGTCGGCGGGACGGCGTCCTCCGGGTCGAAGACCATCGTGAGGTGCTGGCTTGTGCGCGCGGTGGCGCCACACGTGCGCCAGGCTTCGGTCGGGACCGGGCTGCCGTCAAGGAGGCGTACCGAGCAGGAGTTCTTGACGTAGTTCCGTCCCTCGTAGCGGTGGACGTGGACCTCGGTCACCACCACCGTACGGCTCTCGCCGCGGGCCGCGAGGACGGCCTGCGCGGTCTGGCCCGGTATCCACCAGGCAAGGGCCCCGCCGAACAGGGCGACCGCGGCGGCCAGGACACGTCCCGCGTTCGTCGAGAGGAGATACCAGCCGGCGGCCAGGCCTACGACGACACCGACTACGGTGCCCACCGTGTCGACGCCGGTCAGTACACCCGTCACCGCGGCACCCGCGACCAAACCGGCGGTTACGATGCCTACGACGACGCCCTCCACCACCAGCCGGACCGGCGGCCGTCCGGAGAAGTTTGCCGGGCCCAGCAGGAACGCCTCGTTGTCAGACATGCTGCTCCATTCGTCGTTCGGTACCGTGCGACCATTCGTCCTCGGATTTCATGGCCGATCCGCCCAGGATGTCCACCTACCCGTGGGCCGACCGCCATATCGGCGCCGACGCCGGTGCCCGCGAGCTGGTTGAAGCCGTCCGCGTTGGTTCAGACGTTGTCGAGGCTGGCGAAGGCTCCGGTGCCGACCGGCGGATCATGGCTCTCCGTGAAGCCGCTGTCGTAGTCGCCGTTGGGCGTAGTGGTCGGCAATATGGATCTTGTCGATGACGAACCCTGCCTGAGCTCGAGGCCCGGTGTCGGATCCAGTTTGCGGGGGCTGCCGCCGTCGGCCGGACAGTCGCACCCCTATCCGACAAGAAGTGGTCTGACCAGCCGCACCTGCCCGCAGCAAGGCGGTGTCGTCGATCGAGTCGCCCCCGGCCGGCTCCGCCCCGACGACCGTCAGCGCCTTCGCTCCGCCGTGAGCTCCGTGGGACTGCAAGTGCACACGGCTCTCGACAAGTTCTGCCAGGGGTCAGCTTGGCAAGAAGCGCGGGGTCAGCAACCCGGCGCACGGCACGAGGTTCGACTCGTCGAAACTCACCGGCACACGGCCCAGTCGCGGGCCTGCTGGTCAGCAGGGGTCAGTGCGCCGCTGCCGGTTCGACCGGGACGGTCACGCCGTGTGCGCCGAGCAGCATCCGTGCGGTCGTGTGCACGCTGTCAAGGAACGGCAGGCACCGCACCGTCGTGTGCGTCATCGCGCCGTCGAACAGAATGACCAGCTGCTCCGCGAGCAGATCGGGGCTCTCGGCCCCGGCAGCCTCCGCATACGTGGCGAAATACTCGTGCAGCTGGTTCTTGTAGGCGACCGCCTCCGCACGCAGGGGATGGGCCGGGTCGCATATCTCTGCGCTCGCATTGAGCACCGGGCAGCCGCGGAAGCCCGGTTCCGTGGCTGCCCGCTGAGAGGCGACGAACACCTCCAGGATGGCCTCTGCCGGAGACGCACACGCCTCGGCGGGCGGCAGCACCAGCTCGAGGAACTTGTCCGTGGCCACCGGGAGGTAGGCGGCGATCAAGTCGTCCTTGCTCGGGAAACGCTGATAGAGGCTCCGCTTGGAGACCCCGGCCGCCGCCGCGATCAGGTCGACACCCATGGGGTCGGCAAGATGTCCGCAACGAACACCCCCACCAAGTCCGTGCAGGTCGACGGCACCCCCTTCCCCTACCGTGAGCTCGGCGACGGCAACGGTGTCCCCCTGGTGCTGCTGCACCACGTGACCGCGGTCCTGGACGACTGGGACCCCGCCGTCCTTGACGGCCTCGCGACCGAGCGGCGCGTGATCGCGGTGGACCTGCGCGGCGTCGGCCGTTCCGGCGGTACCACTCCCGACAACTTCGAGGCCATGGCCGACGACGTCGCCGCCTTCCTCGACGCCCTCGGCCTGGACAAGGTCGACCTGCTCGGCTTCTCCCTCGGCGGGATCGTTGCCCAGGTCACCACCCTGCGGTACCCCGACCGGGTGCGCCGTATCGTCCTGGCCGGCACCACGCCCGCCAACCTGGAGGGACCCGCGGGCATGGGCGCCGTCCTGCAGGAGGCCATCGGCAAGGCCGGCGCCGAGGGCAGGCACCCCAAGCACCACCTCTTCTTCGAGCAGCACCCCGCCGGCCAGGCCGACGCGTTCCTCAACCGCCTGAACCAGCGCACCGACGAGGACCGTGACGCCCCGATCTCCAACGAAGCCGTCGGCGCCCAGCTCACCGCACTCGCCAAGTGGGAGCAGAGCAACACCTCCGAGGACCTGGCCGCCGTGCAGCAGCCCGCCCTGGTCGTCAACGGCGACAACGACGCGATGTGGCCGGCCGCCAGCACCGTCCGCCTCGCCGAACTGCTGCCCAACGCCAAGCTCTCCATCTACCCCGACTCCGGCCACGGCGCCCTCTTCCAGTACCACGAGGTCTTCGTGCAGCAGGTGCTCGACTTTCTTCGCGGCTGACCCGATACGGCATCGTGAACGACTGCGCCGTGCGGCCGAACCGGTCAGAGCTGCCCTCCTCAGGACGGCGACCGAAGGCCCACGGCCCGTTCTCGCGCCCCGCGCCGGACCGGGCGTGGCGCCAGGGCAGGGCCTGCCCTTCCACTCGGGCCGCGAAGTCCCGTCACGCGCTTCACCACTGCCGCCACGCCCGGAGAGGCGCACAGGGGTACCGTGACATGCAATAAGAGGGACCCTGCGGCGTAGACCAGAGCTCGTACGCGCTGCGGTCAGCCGGTCGCTACGGTGCGGCGGGAACGGGTCAGCGCGCGGCGGCCGAGGAACATGGCGAGCAGCCCCAACGGGATGGCCACGATGGCTCCGACGAGCCCGTTGCCGGTGCCGGGACCACCGCTGGAGGTGGCCAGGTGCAGCACTGCGAGGAACGTGCCGACCAGCCCCACCGTCATGGCTGACATGGCTCCGGCACGCGCGTTGCCGGTGTTGATACGGCTGGCGACGCGGGCCAGGGCCAGCCAGCCGATGGCCACGCCGAGCAGCCCTACCCCGAGGGCCAGGTTGGCCCCGGTCCGCCCGTCGCCGATGACTCCGCCCTCGACGGCCACCATCAGGGCTTGTGCTGTGCTCATGACGCTCTCCTCCTTCGTACCCGGCAAGTTCCTGGATTTCGCTGTGACTTGAGAATGTCTGCCGACTGCACCGTCGGTCGTCCCGCAGACGCAGGCACTTTGCGCTGCCGCGGGTGCGGCAGGCGCGGCGAAAAGTACTGCGTGTGCGGTAGGTGGCCGCTCGTCCGCGAGCGGGACTTGCCCGCAGCGACATCCGGCTAGGGTGCGCGCATGGACATAGGACGGTTCGGTGGGCGGTTCCGTGTCCCGGCCGGTGTCGGAGACTGGGCGGTCGCCCTCGGCGTGGCGGTCCTGCTGCTGGGCACCGGGCTGTCCGGGGAGCACCCCAACACGGACCCTGACGTGCTCGGCTACGCACTTCTTGCGGCCGGCGGCCTGGCGCTGGCCGCGCGTCGCCGCGCTCCGTTGGCCGTCTTGGCCGTCACCGGGCTGTGCGCGGTGGGGTATCAGGCGGCCGGCTTCCACGTGCTCTCCGTCGCGTACCTGGTCGCGGTGTACGCGGCCGTGAGGGCCGGGCACCGCGCCCTCACCGTGGCGGCGTCCGTGACCTTGCTGGCCGTTCTCCACCTCACTGCCTTGCTCCTGCGCGATGGGCCTGCGAGCGAGGCGTTGGCGCAGGCCCGACACGTTCTCGAGATTGCCTGGTTGATCGCCGCGTTTGCCGCGGGTGAGGCGCTGCGCCAGGCCGAGCGGCGGGCAGACGAAGCCGAGCGAGCCCGGGAGGAGACCGCGCGACGCCGCGCCGACGAGGAGCGGCTGCACATCGCGCGAGAGCTGCACGACTCGCTCACCCACCAGATCTCGATCATCAAGGTGCAGGCGGAAGTCGCCGTCCACGTGGCCCGCAGGCGCGGCGAACACGTCTCCGAAGCCCTGCTGGCGATCCAGGAAGCTGGACGGGAGGCGACCCGGGAACTGCGCGCCACCCTGGAAGCGCTGCGCGACGACGACACCGCCCCGCCCCGCGGGCTCGACCACATTCCGGACCTGGTGGAGCAGGCGAGCAGGGCCGGGCTGGAGGCGACGCTGATCATCGAGGGACCGCGGCCCGACGTGCCGGCGGCAGTGGGCCGCACCGCCTACCGGATCGTGCAGGAGTCACTGACCAACATCGCCCGTCACGCCTCGGCCGCGACCGCTTCGGTCCGCATCGCATACCGGGCCGACTCACTCGCCATCCAGGTCGACGACGACGGCAAGGCCACCCCGGACACGGCGGTGACGCCCGGCCTGGGGCTGCTCGGGATGCGCGAACGTGTCACCGCCCTCGGCGGCCGACTGCACGCCGGCCCGTGCGGCGAGCGAGGCTTCACCGTCCAGGCCGAACTCCCCGTGGAGCGAGAGTCATGATCCGTGTCCTGCTGGTCGACGACCAGCCCCTCATCCGCAGCGGATTCCGTGCACTGCTCGACCTCGAAGACGACATCGAGGTGGTGGCCGAGGCCGCCGACGGCGAGGCGGGCCTGGCGCTCACCCAGCAGCATCTGCCGGACGTTGCGCTGATCGACATCCAGATGCCGGTCGTCGACGGCATCGAGGCCACCCGACGCATCGTCGCCGACCCGGCCCTCGCCCAGGTGCACGTCGTCATCCTCACCAACTACGGCATGGACGAGTACGTCCTCGACGCGCTGCGCGCCGGAGCCGCCGGATTCCTCGTCAAGGACATCGTCCCGGAAGACCTCCTGCACGCCGTACGCGTCGCCGCTCGCGGCGACGCCCTCCTCGCACCCTCCATCACCCGCAAACTGATCAACCGGTACGTCACCCAGCCGCTCCCTGCTCACGGCGGCACCGGGCTGGACGAGCTGACCAGCCGCGAACGCGAAGCCGTCGCCTTGGTCGCGCACGGCCTGTCCAACGACGAGATCGCCGACCGCATGGTGATCAGCCCGCTGACCGCGAAGACCCACATCAACCGGGCCATGACCAAACTCCACGCCCGCGACCGCGCCCAACTCGTGGTACTCGCCTACGAATCCGGCCTCGTGACTCCGCGCAACTCCTGACATCCATGGGCCCGTCAAGAATGCCTGCGGCCTGCTGACCTCTGGCCGGGACAGCGGCGGGACCCGGCTGATCAGGGCGCATCGTACGGCGGCCTCGTCATAGACGCGGTACCCGGTCCGCGGGTCGCGGCGCGGGCGCACCAGCCCGGCGCGCTCCCATTTGCGCAGCGTCGCGGGCCGGACTCCTAGCTTCCCTGCCAGCGGCCCGATGAACGTGTCGCCGGGCCCGGACACCGCGGCTGGCTCGGACCCCACACCCGGCTCGGGCGCCGTGGTGGGCTCCAGGTCGCGGAGGGCGCTCTCCACGGCCTGGAGGGTCCGCCGGTCATCGAGGAGCTGGGCGTGGCTCTCGTCGATGAGATGGAACGCCCCATCGACCGCGCCCTGGTTCACGGGCCGCATGATCGACGTCGCCGTCTGGTGGCCGTGGCCGGGCACCAGGGCAAGAAACGCACGCAGGGCCTGGGCGTGTAGCGGGGTGTAGGTGCAGCCGTGGGGTGTGCGACCGGCGGCCGGAAGGATGCCGGCCTCCTCGTAGTTCCTGATCGCCTGCGTGGACAGACCGTGCTCGCGCGCCAGATCAACCGGCCTGAGGCGTTCGCCGTTTTGAAGGTTTCGCCCCATGGGGGGCCGACGACAGTTCGCCACCGCCCACGCGGCCGCGGCCGGCGCCACCCGGTGGCAGACCGAGGCGCTGGCCACCCTGTTCAGCATCGCGGACGCGATCCAGCCCGCCAGCGAGACCGGCTACATCAACGGACAGCACCGGGCCCAGGCCATGCTGGAGGCAGGCGTACGCCGCACCGTCGTCTTGCAGCACGTCGACGAGACGTAACCCCCCGGTCGCCCGGCTTCCACTGGTTCCGCCTCCGTGCCGAAGCCCCGGCCCACGACCGGTCGGCGCGGCCGCTCGCCGGCGCGCAACGGCTTCGCCGGGCGCAGGCCGACACTGGCGACATCGACGCCGCCCTCGTCCGGGCCCGGACCGTCTTCTCAGCGGGACAGCCAGTGCCGCTCGACGAGTGGCTCGCCTCCCTGGTACCGGTGCCACAGCAGGGGACCGACGCCCGCGCAGGCGGGGATCCCGGGTGCGGGCAGCGGTGGGCGGCTGGCTCGTGCGGCCTCATCGGCCACCAGTCGGGCGAAGTTGGCCCGGTACTCCTCACTGCCCCGGTAGCCCTGCTCGACGTCGGCGAGGACCTGCCGCAGGGGGTAGGCGCGCACCTCGATCCGGCCGCGGCGGGTGAGACGGTGGCGGGACACGCCCAGCCGCCGGGTGTGCCGTTTCAGCAGGAATGCATGACGTGTCGGAACGGCGGCTCTCTGACCTGTGGGGATGCATTTTGTGAGAAAGGGGCGAATCGGCGACTCTCCGTCGTTGACGCGCTGTATGGCCCCTGAGCTGGGCGGCTGCATCTTCTGAGAGAGATCGCAGAAGCATGGAGACGACGCTCTTGGCGGCTGGAACCGCACGGCCGGGTTCTGAGTGATGGCGGCCAAGGACCACGGCGTGGCCATCCCATCGCCGCGGGGCCTTCGGCCACGGACAGGTTGTCCGGCGGCGAGTTGCCTCGCCTCGGTCAGTGCGGCGTTTTTCACCGCCCGACTCCGATGCTGTGCGTCCCCACGTGACGAGCAGCGCCGGCGGACAAGGATCTGTCGAATCTCTCTGATCAATCATCTGTGCTTGGACACCGAAGTGCGGGACGTGGGACTGCACGGGATGACGAGCACGCATGACGCGCAACCGTAAGAGGAAGATGGCCATCCGGGCCGAGGCGGATGGCGGCGGCCATGCCTGCGCCGCCCGCCTCCACGCATCCGCCCCCCAAGAGATCCTGACGGCTGACATCCAGAACCGGCAGAGGCTCGTGCGGTCTCAATCTCTGGGGGTCAGGAGTTGGTCCAGCTGCGGGTACTGAGGACCAACCGATAGCCGTCCGGGTCTTCGATGCTGGCACCCCAGGTGTCCCAGTAGGGGTTTCGAGCCTGCACGCGCTTGCCGCCATGGGCTTCCAGGCGGGAGAGCAGCGTTTGCGGTACTTGCTCGTCGAGGTAGACGACGAGCAGGTCTTCTTCGGTAGGCCTCGGATCAACGGCGGTGTCGTGGACGAGTTCAAGGTGCCAGGAGGCGTCTGGCCAGCCGACCATCAACAGATCGTGTTTGTCCGGGCTGCCTGCGTTCTCCGCTCGGAACAGTACGCTCAGACCGAGCCCGCTGACCCAGAAGTGTTCCGCCGCGGCGAGGTCACGCGACGGCCGGGCGATGCGGATGTGGCTCTGGCCGGTGGCGGGCATGGAACGCTCCTCGTCATTGGTTATGTCCTGGCTGAGGCAGCGTATGTAGGGGTGACCCCCGCGGCATCGGCCCAAAGGTTCAGGATCGATCGATCGTGAGTCCTACGACCGTGAGCCGAGCAGGTTCCGAACAGTGCTCGTACTGGATCACTCACCTGGATGTGCCCGACCGGCGGACGTCGCCCTCGCCCTGACCAGCCCTTGCGCCACACCTGCCGCGGCCGCCGTCCAGGTCCCGGTATTGAGGCTGGTGCCGTGTGCCCCGATGTGGGCGGAGGTCCGCCCGAACCCTTCCGGGACCGCGTGTCACCTGCCCGTCGGTATTGGCCTCGTGGTGGGGATCAGGCGTCAGGCGGGGCGGAGGGCCTCATGCTCGTCCCCTGTGCCGAGTGGTTCGTCGCCCTCGTCGCCCTCGTCGCCCTCGGCCCCGTGCCGGGCGTGTTGGCGGTAGCGGAACAGGGCGAGGGCCCGGGCGGTGATGACCGAGATGGAGGCGAGGCCACCGGCCGCTGCGCATACGACCAGGGCCGGCCAGGCGTAGGTGGTCTGTGCCAGGGTTCCGGACCGGTTCATCAGCAGGCCCAGAAGCGAGGCGAGTTGGGTGAGGAGGAGGACCGGGAGCGCATGGGGCAGCAACCACAGGGCTGTACGCCACCACGGTCGCTGAGCGGTGTGCCGCGCCCATCGATGGGCCCGGAGGACGCCCCGGATGCCGAGGCCCGTCGCCAGTAGGGTCAGCGCCGCCAGGGCCCAGTCGGCCGTCATCGAGAAGGGCTGTGCCACCTCGGGGCTCTTGCCCCGCGCGAGGTCGACGAGGCCCAGCGAGATCTGGGCGGCGTCGTCTCCGGAGATCATGCCGGTGTTGGTGACGACCGCGATGCCGACCCTGCCGCAGGGCAGCAGGGTAGCCGTGGAGTTGTGGGTCAGGAGCTGGCCGTTGTGCTGGATTTCCTCGGTCTCGTCGTCGTGCCGGTACCGTGCCCAGCCCATCGCGTAGTCCGTGTCGCCCGGCACTTCCGGTGGGGTGTGCATGAGCCGGACGGTGCGTGCGGCGGCGATGCGGCGGCCGTCGGCTGACATGCCCTGGTTGTTCTGGGCGATCAGCCACTGGGCGAGGTCGTCCGCGGTCGTGACGACACCATGGCTGCCGGCGGCGAACCAGCGGGGGTGAGCACGGGAGAGCGTTGTGCCGTAGGCGCGGACATAGCCGCGGACCTGGTCGGGCATCTCGGTGGTCGTGTTGACGGATGCGGTGTGAGTCATGCTCAGCGGCTTGAAGAGCTTGGCGGACAGGTAGTCTGCGAAAGGCTGTCCGCTGACCACCTCGACCAGGCGGGCCGCGACGAAGTAGTTGGGGTTGTGGTAACGGTGCCGGGTGCCCGGCGTGGTGGCGAGGTGCGCCTCACGCATCGCGGCGACGGCCTCCTTGAGGGTGTGCGGTTGGGCGCGGGTCAGATCCGGGTAGGCGGAGTCGGCCATACCGGAGGTCTGCGTCAGGACCTGCCGGACGGTGATCTCCTGGGAACGCCGGTCGGCCATGGTGAACTCGGGCAGATAGCGGTGCACAGGCTGGTCCAGGTCGACTTTGCCCGCCTCGACCAGTTGCATGACGGCGAGTGCGGTCATGGACTTCGACAGTGATGCCACAGGCAGGCGGGTCCGCTCCGTCATGGACTGTCTGGACGCGGTGTGCCCATACCCCGCGGTGTGGACAACCCGGTCACCCTTGGTCACGGCGACCACCGCGCCCGGCAGACGGGTCTGCTCCAGGTAGTCGTGTACGAATCGGTCGATCGAGGCCGCATCCAAGGTGGCGGTGGACTGTGCGGCCGAGGAGGCCGGTACGGCAGCAGCGGCGATCGCGATACCGAGCGCGGCCACCACTGTGCCGAGTCGGCGACCCGTACCGGCATGGACAGTGAACAGCTTCATGGAACCCAGTGCACCGGTCCATCCCCCTTCGGCGCACTGGCGCACACGCGAGTCCAGGGGGTAGTGCTTGCACTACTGCTTCAAGATCTCCGGCTCGCTAGGGTTGAAAGGTGCGACATCGGACCGCCTGGCAGGCGCTCGGCCAGAACCCGCTGAAGGTGCTCGGCTCCAGCTGGCCCTGGCGGTCCTTGGCATACCTGCTGTCCGGTGTCGTCTTCGGTGCCGTCACCAGCGTCGTCCTCGTGGTCTCGCTCGTCGCGGGAATCGTCTCGCTGGTGATGTTGGTCGGGGCGCTGATCCTGCTAGGTGTGGCACTGTCCGGCGTCGCCGTCACACGCTTCGAGCGGTGGCGCCTGCGCCTGGTGGACCTGGACCCGGTGCCGGACCCGCACCGGGCTCCCGAACGCGCGGGACTCGTCGGATGGGTGCGAACCCGGCTGCGGGAGCCGGCGACCTGGCGCGAGCTGGGCTTCACGGCGGTGTCGGCGACCGCTCTGTGGTGGATGGACTTCCTCGTCCTGGCCTTCGCCCTGGTCGTCCCCGTGCTGGTGATGACGTCGCCTCTCGACGATCCCGGCGCCTGGCCGCTGGTGATCGTAGGTCTCTGCCTGCTCGCCGCCGCGCCGTACACCATCACCGCCTGGGCCGGCGCGAGGGCCGCGGTCACGCGTCTCATGCTGGCGCCGCGCGACAGCGAACTGGGCCGCGCGCTCACCGACGTACAGGCCTCCAGGGCCCGGCTGGTCGATGCCTTCGATGCGGAGCGGCGCCGGATCGAGCGGGACCTGCACGACGGGGCCCAGCAGCGGCTGGTCTCCCTCAATGTGATGCTCGGCCTGGCCGCCCTCGACACAGAGCCGGACTCACCGCTGGCCGGACAACTCGCCGAGGCTCAGGAGCAGGTCGGGCTCGCTGTCGACGAGTTGCGTGAACTCAGTCGTGGCGTTCATCCGAAGGCCCTCACCGACCACGGCCTGGCCGCAGCGGTCGAGAACCTCTCGGCTCGCTCCGCCATGTCCGTCACGGTCGACATCCGTCTGCCACGTCGGCTGCCGCTCTCCGTGGACACCACGGCGTACTTCGTGATCGCCGAAGCCCTGACCAACACCACCAGGCACAGCAAGGCGACCCGAGTTGAGGTGCACGCCCGCCTGCACACCGACATCCTCGCTCTCTCCATCAGCGACAACGGCATCGGAGGTGCTTCCCCGGAGGCGGGCACCGGGCTGATCGGCCTGGCCGACCGCGTCGCCGCCGCGGACGGCAGACTCCGTATCTCCAGCCCGCCGGGCGGGCCTACCCTTGTTCATGTGGAGCTGCCGTGTCGCTGACCGTCGTAGTGGCCGAGGACTCGGTGCTGATGCGGGACGGCCTCGTCGGCGTGCTCACCCGCTTCGGTCACCAGGTGCTCGCCGCCGTCGGCGACGCGGATGCCCTGATCACCGCAGCGCGGGAGCACGACCCCGACATCGTCGTCACCGATGTCCGTATGCCACCGGACAACACCGACGACGGCCTGCGCGCTGCCGTCGCCCTGCGCCACGAGCGCCCCACCCTGCCGGTCCTGGTACTCAGCCAGTACATCGAGCAGTCCTACGCCACCCACCTGCTCGACCTGGGCAGCGACACCGGGGTCGGCTACCTCCTCAAGGATCGAGTCGGCGCCGTCGGGGAGTTCGTCGACGCGGTCGCCCAGGTCGCCGCGGGCGCGACGGTCGTGGACCCCGAAGTGGTCCGCCAACTCCTCAACCGCCGCCGCGATCCCCTGCAACGCCTCACCCCACGAGAGCGCGAGGTCCTTGCACTGATGGCCGGGGGGCGCACCAACGCCGCCATCGCCCGCGAGCTGTACGTCACCGAAGCAGCAGTCAACAAGCACGTCAGCAACATCCTCCAGAAACTTGACCTCCACCTCGACGGCCAGGGACACCGCCGCGTCCTCGCCGTCCTCACCTATCTCCGCGCATGACCGGCGACGAGCGGGTGCCAACCGTTTGGTGAGCGAAGGCGCCTGCCGTCGTTGGGCCTGCAGGGGACCGTAAATCGTTCGGCCCTGTCGCACATTCGGTGGTGACGGAGGGCAACATCAGGCGAGCAGGATCCGGTGACGCAGCAGCGCGTATCCCGAGCGTCCGTACGTCGGGCGCTTGATCATCTTGGGCTTGGTGTTGACGCCTTGGGTGCGGCCATTGTGATGCGGGCAGTTCAGTGCGGTGGTCACGGCGTCGTGCTCCAGGTCGAGGCCGCGGGTGAAGGCGTGGAGGTGAGGCAGTTCGGCTGCCCTGGGGCACCGTCATCACCCCGCAGCATGCGCTGAGCTGCGACATTGCCCAGCCCGTCAGCCTCACCCCCGAGCTGACGAGGCGGTGGGGTGAGCGGCCGTTGGCCGCCGGCCCCACCGCCGATGCCGTGCAAGGAGGAAATAGATGAATCATCTCGACGTCGTCCGGCTGCTCGGTCTCGACGCTCCGACGCGGCCGGAGGGGGGCGGGTACGGGCAGGTAGTCCCCGAGGACTTCGAGCTGCTGGTCCAGGCGTTGCCGGAGGGGGTGATCGCGGGTTCCGTGCTGCTCGCACGGCCCGATCTGCCCGTGCTCTCCCTGGAGGACTTTACGCGGGATACCGCGCCGCGCGTCGCGAACATGCAGGAATCCCTGAGTAGCCGCGAGCAGGAGCTCTGGTTGCCCTCTACCCACAGCCCAACGGCATGGTTCCGTGGGGCCGTCCCGCCAATGATGGCGTGCTGCTGTGGGACACCAGCGCCCCTGATACCGCGGACTGGACGACCGTCCTCACGGATGCCGATTTCCAGCTGTGGCTGGACCTTCCTTTCTCCGCGTCGGAGTTTGTCGCGCGGGCCCTGCTGGGACGCCCCGAGGGAATTCCCGCATTCGAGACATACGAGGAATACGAGTCCGGATCGTGGTGGAAAGTCGCCGACGACAAGCGCGCGACTGCCACGGTGCTGGCGAACCGGGACATCGGCGCGGTGGAGGAAATCGTCACCAAGGTGCGGAGTATTGGTGTCCCCGGTGTCCGGCAGTACGCGGAAGAGCTTCTGGACCCGGCCGTGAAGGAGTCGTTCGGCGCGCTCCCGGAGGACTACCTGGCAGTCATGAGGGAGTTCCCCGGCGGCGTCATCGCCGGTGCCGGAGTGTTCCCCGTCGCATCCGGGCTGAGGTGGCTGGACGAGGGCCGAGGGTTCCTGCAGTGGGGGGAGGTGGAGGGCAAGGCGTTCGGCTGGCTCACCATCAAGAGCGATCCCCAGGACTGGCGGGTCGCGTACATCGAGCCTGACGGCACCGCGCTCACCCACCTGGAGGACCAGAACTTCGCCTCGTTCCTGCGGCGTCGGCTGCGGGGCAACAACTCGCTGTTCTGACGGGGGTGCACATGAGAGTGGGTTGATTGCCTGGTGACGGGCCGGGCATCGACCGAACCGGACTCCGAGGCGATGGACCGCCAGGTGCAACTGGCGGTCCGTCAGTTGCGCGACGTTGCGCAGCTGCGGGAACCGCACGGTGCGGCGGGCGAAAGCCTCGCCCTCTCCCTCTACGACAAGGGCCTGACTACCAACAAGGTCAGCGCGGAACTCAACGACTGGCTCGCAACCGGTCACTGGACCGGGGGCACCTGATCGCCAACCGGTTCGACGGCTCTGGTGAGGACATCCGAAACCTGGCGCCGATGTACCGCGACGTGAACCGGAAGGCGATGTCGACGGTGGAGGACGCGGTGGCCGAAGACATGAACAGCGGATACACCGTCTTCACGGTGAAAAGACCATCAGCCAGGCCACTTCAGGTGGAGGGGCAGCGCGGCCACACACCGAACTGCTACGGGCGACTAGCCTGCGGAACAGAGGCCGTCGTTCGGGCAGAACACAACCCCCGTGTAGTTGTGGCCAACCCGTATGGTCACGGGATTTGGGTCGGGGGGGAAGTTGACGTATGAATCCGCGTCAGCTGTAGCGCTGAAGTGGACCGTCGTCCCGATTGGGAAGCTCGCAGTGCAGGTGCCGGTCGGGTCAGGCGCCGGGTCACCGCCGTACGGATCCCACACCGACGTGTGGCAGTTGATCCCGGCGGGGTTGCTGGTGATGGTTCCGCCACCCCAGCCGTCACTGACGTACGCGTTCAGTTGCGCGGTGGACTGAGCCTGAGCCGGAGCGACGAAGCCGATCGCGGCGGCCGTAGCGAGTGCGGTGATGACTCCCGTCGCGCGCCAGGCGCGGTTTCGGTACATACTCATGGGCGGCCCCTCTGATCGAACCGACCCCCTGCGACTAGGCTATTCGCCCCCTTGGGGACCCACAAACCGGGCAGGTTTGCCGTCACCGCCGGCGGCGGTTGCTTCCGACGGCCGCAGACACTGTGTTTACGGAGACCGGGTTGTCCGGAGGTGCCTTCGATACGCCGTCGCCGACGCGCCCTTGTCGAGCCGCGCTGATGCAAGTCATGCTGGCAACTTAGTCGTGCCCTACGACACCACCGCATAGTTGGTGAGTGTCTTACTGCGTGACAACGCCCGCGCACAGCGGCGGACACCCACGGACGCCCATGGACGGTCGCCGCAGGTGAGCAGCGCCCGGGCCCAAGGTGGAGTGCCTACTCAAGTTGCTTCGGGACGAAGAGGTCGTGGGTTCAAATCCCGCCACCCCGACAGCTGAAACACCAGGTCAGGCCCGGTCTCCTTCATTGGAGACCGGGCCTGATTCGTGTACACCACGACGTCGGGCGAGCGGAAGACGACGTACACCTACGACAAGGTCGGCAACCTCAAGACGACGACCGAGCCGAAGGGCACGCTGACCACGGCGGACGCGACGGACTTCGTCACGACCAACTACTACAACGAGATCTACCAGCTCACCTCCGTCACCAACGCGAACGGGGACAAGGTCAGCTACGAGTACGACAACGTGGGAAACACCACCAAGGTCGTCGACCCGAAGAAGAACGCCACGTCCGACACGGCCGACTACAGCACCCTGACCGCCTACGACCTGAACCACCGGGTCACCACGGTCACGGACGCCATCGGCAAGACCAGCAAGAAGGCCTATGACAAGGACTCCCTGGTCGTCTCCACGACGGACGCCGAGAACAACACCACGCTCGTCAGCTACGACGAGCGGGGCAAGCAGACCGAGGTCAAGGTCCCGCGCAGCGGCACCTCGCCGATCGTCTACCGCACGACCCGGTACGAGTACGACCAGGTCGGCAACACCCCCAAGGTGATCACCCCGCGTGCCGTCGAGGCGGGGACGACCACGGCGTTCACCGCCCGTACCGAGTACGACGCGCTGAACCGGCCCAAGCGCCGGTACCAGCCGTACGACCCGGCGGACGCCCGCCACAACGACCCCAACGTTTACACCGAGACCGTGTACGACGACGCGGGCCGGGTCGCGAAGACCTCGATGCCGCCCTCGGAGGGGCAGACGGTCCGCAACAACACGGAGTACGCCTACTTCGACAACGGCTGGACGAAGAGCTCCACGGACCCGTGGGACATCGCCGCCACCTACGACTACAACGCCCTGGGCCAGCAGACGGCCAGGACTTTGACGTCGGCGGGCGGCTCCTCCAACCGCACGATGTCGTGGTCGTTCTACCCCGACGGAAAGGTCAAGTCCCGTTCCGACGACGGTGTTCCGGTGGGCAAGTCGGTGGTCCCGGTGGACAACTCCGACACCCAGCACACCTCTTCCACGGGTACTTGGGCCACCGGGGACATCACCGGGCAGCAGGGCTACGACCACCGCACCCACACGGCCGGTACGGGCACGGACGCCTTCACGTGGACGCTCGACATCCCCAAGGACGGCACGTACACCGCGTACGTGAAGTACCCGAGGGTGACGGGTGCCGCCACGACCGCGAAGTACACGCTGTCGCACGGCACGACCACCGAACCTGCGGTCACCAAGGACCAGAATGCCGGTACCGGCACCTGGGTCAGCCTCGGCAACTACGCCCTCAAGCAGGGCGAGGACACCAAGCTGAAGCTCGAGCAGAACAGCGCCGGCGTCGTGGTCGCGGACGGGGTCAAGCTGGGCGGTGACAACTCCGCGGAGACCGACACCGAGAAGCGGACCTTCAACTACGCCTACGACGTCAACGGCAACCTGACGTCGATCGACGACACGTCGTCCGGGGCGAAGGTCGACGCCTACGCCATCGCCTACACCGACCTCAACCAGGTCCAGAAGGTGACGGAGTCGCTGTACGGCGTGGAGAAGAAGGCGACGTCGTACACGTACGACGCCAACGGGCAGTCGGAGACGGTCACCCACCCCAGCCAGTTCTCCAAGTACAGCTACGACCTGCGGGAAAAGGTCAAGACGGTGTCCGTCGGCAAGTCCGCGACGGACAGCGCCCCCAAGGTCACGTCGTACACGTACACGGACCGCGGCCAGAAGCTGAGGGAGACCAAGGCCAACGACAACACCGTCGACTACACCTACTACCTCGACGCCGCGCTGAAGTCGACGACGGAGAAGAAGGCGGACGGCACCACGCTGGTCGCCACCCACACCTACGCCTACGACGCCAACGGCAACAAGGCGCAGGACGTCGCGAAGAAGATGAACGCCGACAACCGCTCGGCGTACCTCGACTCCACGACCGACTTCACCTACGACCCGGCCGACCGGCTCACCAAGTCGGTCAAGACGGGCAACGGCGCCGGTACCGAGACGTACGTCCACGACGACAACGCCAACGTCATCAGCCAGACCGTCAAGGGCGCCAGCACCACGTTCCAGTACGACCGGAACAGGCTGCTGACCGCGACGACATCGGGCGTCAGCGCCAACTACACCTACGCCCCCTTCGGGCGCCAGCAGTCGGTCATCTCCGGCGGCAAGGTCATCGAGCGGAGCGTGTACGACGGCTTCGACCACGTCGTGGAGTCCCAGAAGACGGACGCCGGCGGCGCGATGAAGTCGACGACGTACACCTTCGACCCGCTGGACCGCACCGCGTCGAAGACGGCGGACGGCAAGACCACCGACTTCGAGTACCGGGGCCTGTCCGGCGAGGTCCTCGACGAGAAGGTCGCCGGCGCGCTGACCAAGTCGTTCCAGTACAGCCCGTGGGGTGAGCGCCTGTCGCAGAGCAAGCACAACACCGACGGGACGACCGAGGACGGATACTACGGCTACAACAGCCACACCGACGTCGAGACCCTGACCGACAAGAACGGCGACACCAAGGCCACCTACGGCTACACCGCCTACGGCAACAACGACGCCACCGAGTTCACCGGCATCGACAAGCCCGAGGCCGGCCAGCCGGACAAGGAGGAGTACAACCCCTACCGCTTCAACGCCAAGCGCTGGGACGCCCAGTCCGGCACCTACGACATGGGCTTCCGCGACTACAACCCAGGCCTCAACCGCTTCACCACCCGGGACATGTACAACGGCGCCCTCGCCGACATGAGCCTGGGCGCGGACCCTTTACACCAGCAACCGCTAGGCCTTCACCGGCGGAAACCCGGTGAGCGGCGTCGAACTCGACGGCCACTGGTTCGCGCTTCCCGCGCTCGCCTACTGGGCGGCGGGGGCCCTGGGGCTCTCCCTCTACGCCGCGACTCCGGAGGGCCGGCAGGGCCTTCAGGACGCGGGGCAAGCCGTGGGCGACATGCTGCGGCCGTCCGCGGAGGAGGCCAGTTCCAGCGATTCGTCCTCCGAACCGCGTCCGGGTCCCACCCCCCAGCCGTCGCCGGGCCCCCAGCCCAGGCCTGCGCCGCGGACCACCGACACCAATAACCCCACGTGCAACACGGTGCCTCTGATCGACGGAGGACGGATCTACGGGGGTCTTGAGGAGTACACGGATCACCAGCGGAACAAGAGTTGCAGGGCGACCGGCGCCTTTGCGTTCCTGACCAAGAGTGACCGCAGGTCGCGCACCGGGGCGAACGGTATGCCGAAGTGCCCCGAATGCGAACTGTCCGTCCAGCCGGACGAAATGGGAGAAATCGCGGCAGGAGGAGGGAAGCCGCAGGCCGGCCACGATAGGTTACTGGGGCGCAGGCACCGGCCAGGATGTTCGAAACCTGGTTGCGTTGCATGGCAGGGCGAATGCAAGGATGGCCAGCAAGGTGGAAGCCTTCGGGTGGAAGCACTTGACGGGGGACAACAAACTGTTCATGTCGGTCGTTCCGATCTACGGAGATCCGCATTCGGCCGTTCCTGCACTCGGTCAGGTGGGAATGACCGCATACGGACCCCAGGGGAACATCGTGGACACTTTCTCGTGCACGGCGATCAACTCCCAGACCGGCATCGGCTCGAAGTGCTAGAAGGGGTCCAGTGGTGGCAACGCTTTCAGAGATCCAAGCCCTGTTGGGTGAACCCCGATTCAACTGGTCGGATGCGGCACCTTGGGTCGAACTGCAGCAGGAATTCGGTATCGAATTCCCTGCGGACTTCCGTGAGATCGTGGACGCTTACGGTTCGATCACGATCAACGGGCAGTTGTATCTGGAGCACCCCGCCGGCCATCTTCTGCACAGTCTGGGAAAAACCATCAGGGGGGATCTCGAGCTCTGGCGCGAGGAGGACATGGCAGAGTTCCTGCCCCGTCCGGTAGGGGCGAACCCCGGTGAGTTGATGCCGGTGGCGTCGGCCATGACGGGGGAATGGGTTTTCCTTCGCGTTCCTGACGGACCCTCGTTGCCCTGGCGCGTCCTGGTTCAGGAGTTGGACAGTCCGGCCCACACTCTCTACGAGATGACGTTCAGTGAATGGTTGCTGGCTTATCTCAGGGGTGAGGACGTGACGGTGTGTTCTCGCAACTTCGCGCCTGACCGCCCGTTCTGGGAATTCCTGCCCTGAAAGTGAACACGGTGGTATCTACTGTCCTGTGACAGTAGATACCACCGTGTGAACCCCTGGCGCCGACGGAACGATCAACGGAGCCCCACCATCCATTGGTGGGGCTCCATTGTTCGACGGTCATTCTTCCCGTCAACGATGGGGTAAGGCCGACCGGCAAATGGATCACTTGAGGCGTCGGGTGGTGGGTCGGCCGTCCCAGCGGTAGCGGCTCGTTGCTCGGCGGATCAGCATGCGGGGCGTGACGAGGGTAGCGGCGCGGTAGAGGGGTGCGCCGCCGGCGCGGGGCCGGCCGGCGGGCTCAGGCGAGGGCGGCGACGAGCAGGGTGAAGGCAGCGATGATGACGGCGACGCGGACGTAGTGAAAGCGGTCCCAGCGGTGCATCTGCTCCTTCCAGTCCTCGGGCCGGTTCTCGGGGGTCCACGTCTTGCCCTGGTTGTTGATCGGGACGAGCAGCAGGAGCGACATGATCACGCTGAGGATCAGCAGCGCGCCGGCGGTGACGACGAGGCCGGTGCCGTGGTGGTGCCATCCGGCGATGGCCCAGACCGCGACGAGGGCGAGCGAGCCGATGTACCAGACCGGCATCACGGCGCCGAGCATCCGGCCCCCGTGGCTGCGGCCGAGTTGGCCGCTGTCCTCGGGGAGTGCGCCGAGGATCGGGTTGATGACGAAGGCGACGGAGAACTCCACCCCCACCATCAGTCCGACGACCACGGTGGTGACGACCTCAAGTGCATCGAGCATGCTGATCCCTCCTGGTATCTAGCGCTGCTAGCTGATGAGGCAACGCTAGTACTACTGCCGCTCGCTTGTCTAGCGGTGCTAGGATCGAATCATGTCGGTACAGGAACGCAAGCAGCGCGAACGGGCGGAGCGCGAGCGCCTCATCGTGGCGACAGCCCGCGAACTCGCCGAGCAGCAGGGCTGGGACGCGGTCACCACCCGCCGGCTCGCCGAGCGCATCGAATACAGCCAGCCCGTCCTCTACAGCCACTTCCGCGGCAAACGCGAGATCATCGGCGCCGTCGCCCTCGAGGGCGCCGCCGAGATGGCCGCGGCGGTGCGGGCCGCGGCCTCCAGCGCGAACAGCCCGCGCGAGCGGGTCGCCGCCCTCGCCCGTGCCTACCTCGACTTCGCCGCACGCAACCCAGCGGTCTACGACGCCCTGTTCCAGCTCGACGGCGGCCTGGCCTTCGCGGACGAGGACACCCCGGAACCTCTCAAGGACGCCTTCGCCGCGCTGCTGGAGAGCCTCGGCGAGGTCGCCGGGGACGGCGTCCACCCGGGGCTGTTCACCGAGGTGTTCTGGGCGTCCCTGCACGGCCTGGCGACCCTGACCCGGGCGGGACGGCTGCCGCCGGAGGACATCGAGCCGAGGGTGGAGCTGCTGGTGGACCGGCTCGCCATGGTCTGACACACCAGCCCGGCGGGCACGCAGCCGGCGCCCTCGGGCCCCGCCGCTGCCTGCCTGCGGCAACGCTTCCGGTCACTCGCGTCCACACGGCGCAGCCGCAGATCGCCGGGCCCCGTACCCCAGACGGGCACCCGCCCCGGAAGCTGCGATGCTCATTGATCACGACCCGATACGCGCCCTAACGCCGCGTCATTCGCCGGTGCCCTCGTCGTCCCCGTCGAGGTCGACGGTCGCCGGGTCACGCAGTGGGCGCAGGCCCTCGCGTGGCGGGCGGGCGGCGAAGCTGTAGCGGCCCAGGAAGTTGAGGTTGGCGTGCTTCAGCGGGGAGACCCGGGCCACGTCCTCGTCCAGGACGTCATGCTCCCGCTCCTCGGGCGGCAGGGCCCGCAGGTGGTCGACGGCGGCGTCGAGGTAGCGCGTTGTCCAGAGCACGGCGGCATTGAGGACCAGGCCGAGCGCGCCGAGTTGGTCCTTCTGCCGTTGGGCTGGATCGCGAAGCTGAGCTTCGCGTCCTGCCCGGCCTCCTCCAGGCGCTCCGCCATCAACTGCAAGGCCGCATCCAGCGCTTTGACCCGGCCTTTGAGATGCTCCTCGACCGGCTCGTTCAAGCTCAGGCCCGCCAGGGTGTCCTCGCGCACCGCTTCCCACGCCTTGCCGTCCAGCAGCCGCGCCCGCGGGTCGGACCACCGGTCAACGCTCAGCAGCGCGTCCAGGTCCCCGGGCAGCGAGGCGTCCGCGCGGCGGGCCGCGTTCGCCACTGTGGCGTACAGCCGCTGCTCTGCTACCCCACGGACCTCCGCGACCTGCCGGACCAGCACGCTCACCCCGGGCAGCAGCACCCGGTTCCGGCGCAGCCAGTGCACCGACTGGTTGAACAGCGCCACCGGTCCCTCGGCATTCGTCCACGCCCTCCCGTGCAGGAACGTACGGAACAACCGGCCCCACTCAGGGTCTTCGTACAGGTGGTAGCCGTAGGCGTCCCGGATCTCTCACGCGTGCTCGTACGCCGTCTTCAGCCGCTCGGTGTACTGCTTGATGCACGAGACGTCCTCAATGCCAAGCTCCTGGCCGAGATGCTCGATGACCGGCCACGGCACCGCGAGCGGGTCCTCCAGGAACAACCCGACGTAGCGCACTGTGCACATCTGGAGCGCGAACCCAAGCCGGTTCTGATCCCCGCGCCGCTTGCCGATCAGCGCACGGTCGACGTCATCGAGGTAGAAGAACCTCTCCAGCTCGGGCCTCGTCGCTCCTCAGCGAACTTCCCGTACGCCTCGGCCTGCTCATCAGTCAGAAATTCCACCGGCACGGCCGGACCGTAGCCCCGCAGCGACCAGTTCAACCGAGCTTTGCCGAACCTCGGCAGAGCCGTTGGACGCTCTGCTAGGGCCTGTTGCGAAAGTGGATCGTCTGTCAGACCTGCCTGGGATGCTCCGAGCATGGAGATGACAGTGCAGCTGACGATCGACTGCTCCGATCCGCAGAGAATGGTGACTTTCTGGGCCGAGGCCCTGGGCTACGTGCCTGAGCCTCCGCCGGGCGGGCACGTCACGTGGCGTGCTTACTGGGCGGCGGTGGGGGTGCCCGAGGCAGAGTTGCCGGCTGGTGCCGGGGATATTCCGGAGTCGATCATCGATCCCGCGGGACGTGGACCGAGGGTGTGGTTCCAGCAGGTTCCGGAGCTGAAGGTCGCCAAGAACCGGTGGCACTTCGACCTGAAGGTCGGTGGGGGCGTGACGTCCCACTGGACGTCCGCACAGAGCGGGTCAAGGCTACGGTGGAACGGCTGGTCAAAGCTGGTGCCACCGTGCTGCGGATCGAGGATGAGCCGGACATGGGGCTCTACGCCGCCGCCATGCAGGACCCTGAGGGCAACGAATTCGACGTCGTCTGAGGGCCGTTGCGACGGTGCTGGTCACAGCCACTCGTTCACGGGTGCGACCAGCACAGTCGCCTCGTAGCGGACGGAGAGCTTGTCGTTCCTCGTGGCGACTGCCCTGTGCCTTTTGAGTCGGTTGATCCCGCACTCGACCGCATGGCGCTCGCGGTAATCCAGCACATCGAAACGCGGCGGTCGGCCGCCACGGGAGCCGAGCTTCCTGCGGTTGCGGGCCTGGTCAGCCTTGTATGGGATGGTGCAGCGGATTCCACGGCGGCGCAGGTAGGCGCGGTTCTTGCGGGAGGAGTACGCCCGATCGGCGCGTACTCGATCGGGGCGGACGCGTGGCCGGCCCGATCCGATGCGGGGTACGCGGACATTCTCCAGCACGGGCTCGAATTGCGGCGAGTCGCCGCGCTGCCCGGCCGTCGCCACGATCGACATGGGCTTCTGGCCCTGCTCGACAGCCACGTGCAGCTTGGTGGTGAACCCGCCACGTGAGCGTCCCAGCCCGTGATCACAGGGCTCGGCCAGCACTCCGCCGGGTGGCTCCTTCTGTAGGTCCCCCTGCTTACTGGCCCCTGCCGCATGCTGATGGGCGCGACACACTGTGGAATCGACGCTCAGGTCCCACGTGATCCCGCTCTTCGCGTCGGCCTGGGAAGGAGTGGCGGGGCCTGGCCACCCGATACGACAAGACGCCCACCAGCTACCTCGCCGGACTCCACTTACGCGGCGCCGTGATCTGGCTCCGCAGCCTCCGACCAGCCACATGATCCGAACCTGGAACAGTCTCTGGCCAGGCCGACAGCGGGGCCAGGGCGGTGTAACAGGCGATGCAGACCGGGAGAGGTCCGCTGGACTGGTCGGAGCTTCGACGCGGATCAGCAGACCCGGGTTGCCTTGCGTTATTCGTAAGTCTAGGCTTACCGTTCGTGGCGACTTACGAAAGTGACGATCCCTGGAGCGCCCTCGGGGACCCCACCCGCCGGGCGATCATGGAATGCCTGGCCGAGCGGCCGCGAGCGGTCGGGGAGCTCGCCGAGGAGCTGCCGGTCAGCCGGCCCGCGGTCTCCCAGCATCTGAAGGTGCTCAAGAACGCCGGTCTGGTGGCGGAGCGGAGTTCCGGCACGCGCCGGATCTACCGGCTCAACCCGGCGGGCGTGGCCGCCCTGCGCGACCAGCTGGACACCTTCTGGAACAGGGCGTTGACCGGCTACCAGGACGTCGCCGAAGAGAGCGAACAACGCAAGGAGCAGTCATGAGTCAGGCACCAGCCGCAGTGGTACGTCGACAGATCGTCGTCGACGCGCCGGTCGAGCGGGCCTTCACCGCGTTCACGCAGCGGTTCGGCGACTTCAAGCCGCCGGAGCACAACATGCTGGGCGCGCCCATAGCCGAGACCGTCTTCGAAGGCCGGGTCGGCGGCCACATCTACGACCGCGGGGTCGACGGCAGCGAGTGCCGCTGGGCCCGGGTGCTCGCCTACGAGCCGCCGGACCGTATGGTGTTCAGCTGGGACATCGGTCCGACCTGGCAGATCGAGCAGGACCCCGAGAACGCCAGCGAGGTCGAGGTCCGTTTCGTGGCCGAAACCCCGGACCGTACCCGGGTGGAGCTGGAGCACCGGCACATCGACCGGCACGGCCCCGGCTGGGAGGCAGTGTCCGGTGCGGTGGGCTCGGACGAGGGCTGGCCGCTGTACCTCGAGCGGTTCGCCGTGCTCCTCAAGGAGAGCTAGGCGCGCCGACGCCTCTGCGGTGAGCGGGTCTGCTCACCGCAGAGGCGTGAGCATCGCTTGGCGAGGCGGCGGGCGAGTCTTGGCACGGCTGTGCCGACAAGGAGCACGGCCAGCCGCAGCACGACGTCCACCCAGGGATCTTTGAGGGGTTTGTAGGTGGCGGAGCCGCCAGACGATACGTGAGCCCTCTACCTCCAGGCCCTGCCTGCCAGCACCCCCGCCATCAACCAGAACTCGCCCTGGCTCTTCCCCGGCCGCCGCGCGAGCCAGCCCATGAATCCCGCCACCCTGCGTGACGCGCTGCGGGAACTCGGCATTCCGGTCGAGAAGGGCCGCACCTCCGCCATCCGCCAGCTCGTCCTCCAGGCCCCGGCGCCCGTCATTGCCCAGGCACTGGGCTACCACGACAAGAGCACCACCCGCATTGCCACCGACGCCGGAGCCCTCTGGAAGAACTACGCACCCGGCGATCACACACGGCCATGAACTTCCGTCAACGCCCGGATGCCGCAGCGACCGATTCGATGACACCGCGCCAAGTCCTGCGATAGCCCTCGCGAAGAGGCCCGCCGACAAGAGCGAGGATCTGTGATGCAGCGTCGATCATGGGCATCGGGTCTCCCGACGTGCACAGCCGCAGGTGTCCTTCGAGCAGGGCGGCCCCACGCTCCCCGTCCGCCTCCAGTAGGCGCCGCGGCAGCCACTTCCCGCCGCCGATGTCGGGTAGGCCCTTGCCTGGTGGTAGTCGCAGAGCAGATCTGCCGCGGCACTGAGAACGAACCCGGCCACCGCGAGACGCTCGATCCGGTCGCCAGCATCGGCGAGATCGTCCAGAGCATCCGTCAGCCCATACCTCTTCGTCTCGACCATCTCCGGTGCCAGCGCCAGAGGACCATTGCGGAGGTCCGCCTCAGCCCGGGCACGGGCGCGGCCGGCCTCCCCAGCGGCATCGACCAGGACGAGGCCCGTGGCATACACGCTCTGCAGGACCGCACGACGTGCAGCGACGTCCGCAGCGAAGAGATCCGCGAGACCGGCACGGGTGTGGATGAACAGCTCCACGACACGTCCCTCGAACCGGATTGTCTCCCGGCAGGTCTTGCCGCCGTCCCCGATGAGCACTGCGATGTCCAGGTCACTGCTGGCAGTGGCTCGCCCCGCAGCCACCGACCCGCCAAGGACCGCGGCAAGCGCATTGGGGAAACGGTCACGCACGAGGCGTCGGGCCTGGTCGATGGGGTCCGCGTTCATGGCGATCAGGGTTTCAGGAACCTTGATCGATGGCGACCAGGTTTCCGTCACCACGGCTTGACGGCTACGAACCGTGACGGACCCGAAAGCACGGAGGACCTATACAGACCAACCCAATAACGATCCATACCAGTCCCATGGCCGGTGTTGTGAGGGTGCGGCGACTGTGGGGCCGGTGCGGCGGATGTCAGTGGGCTTCGCTTGGATAGCTCCGTGTCGGTGCATGAAGTGATCAAGCGGCTGCCCACCATCGCGACGGTCCGCGATCGGTCCAGGGCCCTGGCGATGTTGGATGCCGTTCTGAGCCCTGAGTGGGAGTGGAGGTACTACTCCTTCGATTCCGGCTGGTCGCCGGGCGAGGAGATGGCCTCGATGAGGGACGGCGCCGGCAACGACTTCGCCATCGTGTTCTCCGCTGCTGGGGTGTATGCCCAGGCGTGCGACCACGAGTCGCCGATGTCTCCGTATCGCGTTTCGCCCCCGGCCCCCTGGCCTGGGCTCTTCGACTCGGTCCCTGACGTCTTTCGTCCCCATGTAGATGAGCCCGCCTTCGCCGACCACAACGGACTGCCCCGAGCGACCGTCTGCTTCTGGCGCGAGAGCTCCGACAGCCAGAGGAGGTGTGGCGAAGTCGTTGTGCCGACCGAGGACATGGACGACGCCGACGGTGCTGAGTGGTTGTTCGATGTGCTCATCGCGGGCAGTGCCGATGCCTACCGGGAGTTCGCCGAGGAGGTCTACGAGGTCACGCTGGACCTTGATGCGGTCCAGGCGGTTTTTGATCTCAAGCCGCTGACCCAGGAGATCGTCTCGGCGTTGAACCCGGAGGTGGCACTCGGTGATCTGGCCAAGGACATCGCCCAGATCGGTTACCCGACGACCGCATGAGCGCCGGCGGCCAGCGTGACGCGGCCGGCCCTGTCGGGCTTCATTCGGGCGGGCCAAGGCGGGATTCCTCCGGTGCGTCGGTGGCATCGAGGGCTGGCCGAGGTCAGTCAGCAGCTTCTCGATGCGGTCGGCGGTGCATCGGAGGCGTTCGGCCTCGCGGTCCCAGCCGTGGTTGGCGGCGTCGGTGGCGAGGGCGTGCTCGACCTTGCGCCGTGCTCGCAGCCGCGGCGCGTAGGCGGGTGTGGTGACGAACTTCGCGCAGGTCAGGTAGAGGTCGCACTCGCAGGGGCCCTCGGCAGGCAGCCGGAGGCAGTGGCCGAGTTCGAGTTGGGTCTTGAAGAAGTTCGTCTTCAGCCAGTCGACGGCCTCCTCGGGCAGGGCTCCGGACTTCAGCTCCGCGGCAGCCGGGCCTGCGATGTTGGCGCCGGGTTCGAGGACGGCCTTGTATTCGCGTAGGACCTGGGGCTTGAGGCTGGTGAGCTCGCATGTTGAGGTGTCGCGTATTCGCCAGTGATGCCCTGGCTTGGTCATTGTGAGTTGTCGTTGGTGCCCTGTCGATCAGTCTGTGCGCTCTTGGCTTGGGACGTAGGGCGGGATCGTCCAGCGCATCGTTGTCTGGCCCTCGGGGCCACGTTGGAGAGTCACGGGATAGACCTGCCCGAAGCGGCGTTCGCCACGATGTCTCATCGAGTGGTCGCCGCTGTCCCAGTTGATTCCCACCACCGGGCAGCCGACGACCTCGATGGCGCCGATCTGAAGCGGGTGGGTCCAACTCGCGCGGTTGAAGCGGTGGAAATCGGTGTGCTCATCGACCGCGACCATGACGCCCCGGCCCTGCTCGTCGCCTTCCCAGGCGTTGAGGGCGTCGGCGAGCTCCTCGGCGTCGTCAAGAGGCAGGTCGAGCCACCCTCGCACTTGGCTGCCGTGCTGAGTGATCAGCTCTCCGTCGAACTGAAGGTGGGCGGCCTGCGCGTAGCCACCCCAGTAGGTGACGTCGGCAAGACCGTCGGTGGACGGATGTCCGTCTCCGGTCCAGGAGTCCAGTGCGACCGCGTCAGCGAGCACCATGCCGCACCGGTCGACCGGCAGGTCGCCGAGAACGATCGGTTCGTCCCCTGCGGTGCCGACCCATGGCAGGCCGAGATCCATCTCAAGGACCGCGATTGTCGGTCGTCCGTCGAAGGGAGACGCCGTCGCGCTGGCCCGGACCGGCAACGGCCTGTCATCCGCTGCGGGAACCGCGACCATCTCACACATCCAGTCGTGGACATGCCCGCCGCCGATCGACGCTGCGGCATTTGCGCGCTCGGACAGCGGTTGGCCCAGCTGTGGCCAGTGGTCGATCCACGATGCCATCCCCAGCACGATGACTCCCGACGGCGCCGTCACGACTCCCAGGTCAATGTCAGTCTCAGCCATCCGGCGATTGAACCTTCCTCCAGCTCTCAGGATCAAGGCTTCGACGACCAGGTGGGTGGTGGTCGAGGGCCCGGTCGCCGGCCGCGAGTCAGGTCAGGAAGGCGTCGGCCTGGGTGATCTGCTGTCTGGCCTCGTGGGTGGGAGAGCGTCCGAGCGGCCCGGCTTCGGCCTTCCCCCGCAGGCGCCGCAGTTGGTGCCAGGTGGCGAACGGCGAACCGGTGCAGGAGCTGGTGCCGGGCGGGATCCTCGACGGCCGCGAGGCGCTCGGCGAGCCAGCGTTCATAGGGCAGGAGTCGCCGGTCGGCTGTGGGCAGGACGTTGCTCTCCATGAGCAGGTCGCGCAGGTGGGCGGCCGTGCGCCAGTGTTCCTGCCGCTGCAGGCCCTCATGGGTGAGCGGGACGCGACCGGCTGCCAGGTCCTGCAGGAGGCGGATCACGTCGGGGCGGCGGAGCCAGATCAGCCTGCTCTTCGGACGGTCCAGTTCCAGGAGGAGGATCATGAGCGGCGCCAGACGCGGGTGGACCTGACCGGTGCCGTCGTCGAGGAGGCCGGCGAGGCGGTCGGACAGGGTGCAGCGTTCGCAGAGCCGTTGGCCGAGCAGCATCCCCTCGAAGCCGCAGCGGTTGCAGAAGAAGTCGCGACTGACCCCCGCACAGTCGCGGCAGATCGGGACACCGCGCAGGCTGAGGCCGCGCAGGGCGAGGGTGGAGGCTGCGGTCCAGGTGGGGACGGCGAAGCCTGCAGCGACGGTGCGGCCGGAGGCGGGGGAGGCTTACTGGTGAAGAGGCAGTGTTCCTGCCTTGCGCTGTTCCGCAGTCGGCAGCCTGGCGTGACGTGGCGGGACGCCTGTGTTCAGAAGTGGGCAACGCTGCGCTTCTGGGCTGTGGGCCAGTAGCCTGTAGCCGTCCGGGTAGGCGTCCCTATCCCCGCGGCGCGGTCACCAGCCTCAGCTCGTACGCCATGATGACCAGTTGCACCCTGTCCCGCGCGTCCAGTTTTGTCAGCAGCCTGCTCACATGGGCCTTCGCCGTGGCGATGCTGATGTGCAGATGCGAGGCGATCTCCGCGTTGGACAGGCCGCGGCCGACCAGGGTCAGCACTTCCCGCTCGCGGGCGGTGATGCCCTCCACCGGTCGCGGCGGCGCGACGGCGGCGGGCCGGGCCGCGAACTCTGCGATCAGGCGGCGTGTCACGCTCGGCGCGATGAGGGCGTCGCCTGCGGCGACAGTCTCGATCGCGGTGAGGATCTGGTCCATGTCCATGTCTTTGACGAGGAAGCCGCTTGCCCCGGCTCGGAGCGCGCCGTAGACATACTCGTCGTCGAACGTGGTGAGGATGAGGACCTTCGGTGGTGTGCTGCAGCTCGCGGTGATCCGCCGGGTGGCCTCGATGCCGTCCATGCCGGGCATCCGGATGTCCATCATCACCACATCCGGCGACAGTTGGTCGGCGAGCCGTACCGTCTCCTCGCCGTTCGCCGCCTCCCCCGCGACCTCCAGCCGGGGGTGGTCGGCGATCAGCACCCTCAGCCCATGCCGGACCAGTGGCTGGTCGTCGGTGAGCAGCACCCGGGTCATCTGACCGCCGCCGGCACCGGGAGCCGCGCCGCGACGCGGAAGCCGCCTTCGGCGCGCGGTCCGGCCGTGAACGCGCCATGCAGAAGCGCCGCTCGCTCCCGCATGCCCGTCAGCCCGTAGCCGGCGGCGCCGGGCAGGCCGGACAGGCCGCGGCCCTCGTCGGTGATCTCGATGGACAGGTCGTCCTCCCGGCAGTCGACGGTCACCCGGCAGGCGTTGGCGCCTGAGTGGCGCACCACGTTGGTGATGGCCTCCTGGATGATGCGGTACGCGGACAGCTCGATATCCGCCGGCAGTAGCCGCCGTTCCCCTCGCCAGTCGATGTCCACCCGCACGCCCGCATCCCGGGTCCGCTCTGCCAGCCCGTCGAGATCGTCGAGCATCGGTGCCGGGCCGAGCGGGGCACCGTCCCCCGGGTCCGCCTCCCGCAGCACGCCAAGCATCCGGCGCAGACCCGCCAGAGTGTCGCGGCTGGTGTCCTCGATGGCGGCGAGGGATTTGCGGGCCTCCGACGGCTGGGTGTCGATGATGCGCCGGCCCATCCCGGCCTGGATGGCGATGACGCCGATGCTGTGCGCCACCATGTCGTGCAGTTCCCGAGCGATCCGCAGCCGCTCCGCGGTGACGGCCTGCTCAGCGCCCCGGGCCCGTAGCGCAGCCGTGTGCTGGCGGCGTTCGCGGACCGAGTAGCCGGCCGTCCAGGCGGTGCCCATCATCAGCGCCAGGAAGGCCGAGGCGGCGAGGAACGACGAGGAGCCCTCCCGGTAGTAACTGGCGCCCCCGATCTGCACTCCGAACGCCACCAGTGCGGCGACGGCCGCCGTCAGCCGCGACCGGGTGGCGGCGATCCGTCCGACGGTGAGATCGGTGAGCACGGCCTGCAGAGACGCGATCTGCCACGCCTGCGTCTGCGCGGGCGGCATGCCGTAGATCCCGCCCTGGCCCGCGGCCATCGCCGAGTCCGCCCGCACGATCGCCGCGAAGGAGACGGTGAGCAGCAGCACCAAAACGGGCAGCGGCCGACGCAGCACCAGAGGCAGCAGCAGTACGGAGGGCAGCGCGGCCAACAGCAGGCGCATACCCGTCAGTTCGCGGCCGGTGTTCAGCACGACTACGTACAGCAGGACGACGTATGTGATGCCTGAGCACCAGGCCAGGATCTCGACAAGGAGCGTCCGCGGAGCAGCCAGCGGGGCTTTCATGCGCCGATCATAGGCACGCGGCCCGCCCCCGGCATCGGCCCACAGGCGTACTCCCCGGGGCTACCCCGGGCGCCCGATCGTGGCCGACGGTCCGACGTCCGAACGGGATCCGACCCGGCAGCGTGGACACCGTGATCGAAGCAACCGAACTCACCAAGCGCTACGGCGAGACCACCGCCGTCGACCGCCTGTCCTTCACCGTGCGTCCGGGCGTCGTCACCGGGTTCCTGGGCCCGAACGGTGCCGGCAAGACCACGACGCTGCGGATGGTACTCGGGCTGAACAAACCCACTGGCGGCACCGTCACGGCCGACGGGCAGCCGTTCGGCGACCGCCCCCGCGGCCTGCGCTGCCCGACGAACACCACTGCCTTGTGGGGGGTCCCAGCGGGCCGCCCCGGTTTTCTGAAGACCGCCGGGCGGGCGCCGGTGTCGCGTGCGCGGCTATTGCCGTGCGGGGGCGGTGCGGCGGTGCGCGGCCAGGGTGAGGAGCGGGCCGATGGCAAGGAGGGCGGCGAGGGCGACGAATCCGTAGGTGAGGGTGGTTGCCGTGGCGACGGCGGCGACCAGGAGGGGGCCTCCGGCGTCGCCGAGTTCGCGGCCGAGTTCGGCTGATCCCATGGTCTGGCCGAGGCGTTCAGGCGGGGTGGCGGCGGCGAGGGCGGTGAAGCCGAGCGGGGTGATCAGGCCGGTTCCGGCGCCGATCAGGGCCGCGCCTGTGAGGACGCCGGTCAGGCCGGGGAGCATGGCGCAGCCGAGACCGGCTGCGGTGATGGTGAGTCCGGTCGCGAGTCCGGCGCGGGTGGTGATGCGGCCGGCGTCCAGGGCCCGGCCTGTGTAGGGCTGGACGAGTGCGGCGGTGGCGGCGAGGGCGGAGACGGCCGCGCCGGTGGCCACGGTGCCGAGTCCGGCCGCGGCGCCGGCGACGGGCAGGAAACCGACGCCGACGGAGAGTGCGGCGGTCGCGCCCGCCAGGGCCGCGGTGGGGGCGAGGAAGGTGCGGGAGGTGAGGCGGCGGGCCAGGTCGAGCACGGTCTGGCGGGACTTGGGCAGGGGGGCCAGGGCGGGGACGGCGAGCGTGGCCCAGGCGGCGACGGCCATGGCCAGGACGGCCATGACGGTGAACAGCAGGCGCAGTCCGCCGGCCCAGACCAGGACGCCGCCCAGGAGCGGGCCGAGGGTGTAGCCGAGGGACTTGTAGAAGCCGTAGCTGCCGAACGCCCGGCCGTGCTTGGCGGCCGGGTTGAGCCGGGCGACCAGTGCGGAGGCCGAGGGGGAGAACGCCGAGGCGGCGGCGCCCTGACCGAGCCGTGCCGCCCACAGCCAGCCGGGGCTGTCCGCCACCGCGTACAGCGCGGAGGCGGCCGCGAAGGCGATCAGGCCGCCGAGCAGCACGGGCTTGGCGCCGACCTTGTCGGCGAGGGTGCCGAAGACCGGCTTGAGGACCACCTCGGCGCCGTCGTACAGGGCGAGCAGGCCGCCCAGGACGAGGAGGGAGGTGACCGCGTCCTCGGAGAAGCCGCCGAGGTTGGCGGCGATACCGTGTGCGCCGAACGCGGTGGTGAACCCGGCCGCGTACAGCGGCCACATCGCCCGCCGGCCTCCGGTACTGGGGGTGTCGTGGGCGGTCACGCGTCCCGCCCATCGGCCTGGTGCAGGGCGGTGAAGACGCGCTCGGCGTAGTCCTCGCATATCACCGCGCACTGCTTGAGCCGCTCGGCGGCCTCGGCGGCCTGCGGAGCCCCGAACACATCACGGGCCGTCAGGTCCCGGTGCCAGCGGCGCAGGCGTTCGAGGCTCTGCTCCTCTTCCTCCAGCTCGGCCAGGGTGAACTTGCCGATCCGGATCTCCTTGGCGATCTCCGCCTCGAACTTGGCGCAGTCGGCGAGGAACTCCTTCCAGTCCTCCGAGCGCGCGGCGGTGAACATCGCCTCGAAGCGTGCCTCATCCTCGGCGGAGCGCCCGGAGGCGTTCAGCGCCACGGTCTGGCCCTCGGCCCGCTCGGTCAGCTCGACCGCCCGTCGCACGCCGTCGGCGAAGACCGGCACGTCCGGCACGGCCCAGATGCCCTGGCCCAGCGAGAGCGCGCCGACCTTGCGCAGCCCCCGCCAGACCGCCACCCGGTGCCGCGATGGGTCGGCGGGCAGCTTGATGACGAGGACGAGCCACCGTATCCCTGTCCCATTGCTTGTCACGCCGGAGAATGTAGCAGGCGTTACATCGATCCACGGTTTTCTGAATTCAGGATGAGCTGTACTGTAGTGGTGTGCTGACTCTCGCTTCCGAGGCCGAGGTGCTGGCGCGGTTCGGCCGCGCGCTCGCCGACCCGATCCGCTGCCGCGTCCTGCTCGCCCTTCGCGAAGCCACCTCCTACCCGTCCGATCTCGCCGACGCGCTCGGCATCTCCCGCACCCGGCTCTCCAACCACCTCGCATGTCTGCGCGACTGCGGCCTGGTCACCGCTGTGCCCGACGGCCGCCGTACCCGCTACGAGCTGGCCGACGAACGCCTCGGCCACGCGCTGGACGACCTGCGCAGCGCCGTGGTGGCCGTCGAGACCGACCGCACCTGCGTCGACGCCGACGAGAAGGGTTGCTGCTGACCATGTCCGCCGAGATATCGATATCCCTCGGTCCCTCCCCGGCCCGACGCGACGTTCTCGCCCGCCGGATACGGCTGCTGGTCGCGGCGACCATCACCTACAACGTCATCGAGGCGATCGTCGCGATCACCGCCGGGACGATCGCCTCCTCCACCGCGCTGATCGGGTTCGGCCTCGACTCGATCATCGAGGTCTCCTCGGCGGCCGCGGTCGCCTGGCAGTTCTCCGCCCGCGACCACGCCGTACGGGAAGCACGCGAACAGCGCACCCTGCGGATCATCGCCGTCTCCTTCTTCGCGCTCGCCGCCTACGTCACCGTCGATGCCGTCCGTGCCCTGACCGGCACCGGGGAGGCCGAACGCTCCATCCCCGGCATCGTCATCGCCACCCTGTCGCTCGCGGTCATGCCGTTCCTGTCCGCCGCCCAGCGCCGCGCCGGCCGCGAACTCGGCTCCGCCTCCGCGGTCGCCGACTCCAAGCAGACCCTGCTGTGCACCTACCTGTCCGCCGTGCTCCTGGTCGGCCTGGTCCTCAACGCCACCCTCGGCTGGTCCTGGGCCGACCCCATCGCCGCCCTGCTCATCGCCGCCATCGCCGTCAAGGAAGGTCGCGACGCCTGGCAGGGCAAGGGCTGCTGCGCGGCCCCGGCCGCCGCTGCCGTCCCGTCCGCAGTCAGCGAGCCGGACACCTGCGGCTGCCGCCCCGGCTGCGACTGCTGCAACTGACCGTCCACGAGCGTCAACTTCTCGGCCGTAAAACGACCGAGCGTGTTGGCTCTGTCGTTTGCGCCTTGTCGCGCTCCCGGCTGCCCCCTACGGCAGGGCGGTCACGGGTCGCATCTACCAGCAAAAAGGGAGGTGTTCATGCCTTTTGTGGTACGGGTCCGTTGACGAGAACCCACGCCGAGCGTGCACGGTTGCGCACGTTGACCCCGGCGACGTGATCGGCCGGGCCGGCGAGCCCGCACCGACGACAGCAGAAGGCGTCCCGGACGGGACGGTTGTTTCTTGCCGTGTGCCCGCATCTGGGACACATCTGCGAGGTGTAGTGGGCGTCCACCCAGATCACCGGCACCCCGGCCCGCCGGGCCTTGTAGCGGATGTGCTGTTCGAGCTGGTGGAACGGCCAGGCGGAGAGCGCGGCCCGCTGGTCGCGGAAGGGCCGTACCCGGTCACGGATGCCACCCAGTTCTTCGAGGGCGATACCGCGTCCGGTGCTCCCCCAGCGCTTCGCCTGGGAGGTACCCCCAGCGACGGCCACGATCTCCTTGCTGATCCTGTGGTTGACATGAGTGGCGTGCCGGGCCTCGCGGCGTGCCTGGCGTTTGGCCCGCCTGGTGGCGGAGCGGGTCTGCTTCGCCTGGAGTTCGGCTCGCTTGCGGGCGTGCCAGCGCCGGTAGCGGCCAAGCCTTTCAGGCGGCGGCCGCCGATGGATGAGAGGAAGCATCTGCGTCCCATCGAGGCGCCGTTCGTCGCCCTCGGCCCGACCGGTGTCGCGATCCGTGACCGGCTCAGGCACCTGCCCGCTCAGGACGAGAAGGTCCTGCGACTGGTGGGCGAGCACCTGGCACGGCTGGCTTCCCGTGACCTGGCCGCACGGTGCCGGGACGGGCTGGAGCACTCCACTGACACGTGGGCCACTCGCAAGCGGGACCTGACCTGGAGTCGTCCTCCCGCTGGGCCGGGAGCATCACGACAGCCACGCACGACCAGTGAGCGCTGGCCCGCCGCTGCGAGCTCGCGCACATCCAGTCCCGTCAAGCGGGCGTGCGCACCCTGATGCATCGGCTGTCCCAGCCGATCGGGGAGAAGGGCACCATGCGGGCGCCGGGCGGCTTGCCCCCGCCGACCGGTCGGCCACGTCAGGAGCGGCCGCCGCGCGGCGGTCACCCCGTCAGCCGACGACACCGCCGGCCAATCGCCCCCTCAACTGGTCGCCGGGTGGAGCGTTGCCTCTCCCGTCACGCGGATACCGGTCCGTCCGCCTGCGCGCACGGGTACCGGGCCGGGGACCCGGACGTCGATCGGTCCGTCCACGCCGTCGACGACGACGGTGACCATGGCGTCGTGGCCGTAGAAGCGGACGTCGGTCACGGTGCCCTGGACGTCCGCCGTTGCGGGGTCGGTCAGTTGGAGCTGTTCCGGGCGGAGGAGCACCCGGCCCTCGCGGAGTCCGCGGGGTGGGCCCGCCAAGGCGATGTGGCCTAGGGGGGTCGTCGCCGTGTCGTTGTTCGCGGCGCCGGTGAGAAGGACCGCGTCGCCGACGAATGCGGCCACCCAGGGGTCGGCGGGACGGTGGTACAGCTCCTGCGGGGCGGCGCACTGCGCCATGCGGCCGTCCCGGACGACCGCGACGAGGTCTGCCGTGGAGAGGGCCTCCTGCTGGTCGTGGGTGACCAGGACAGCGGTGGCGCCGGTGGCCCGGAGGGCGGCGCGCACATCGGCCCGTACGCCGGCCCGCAGCGCACTGTCCAGGGCGTTGAACGGCTCGTCGAGGAGGACGAGTTGGGGTTCGGGGGCGAGGGCGCGGGCGAGGGCGACGCGCTGCTGCTGGCCGCCGGAGAGTTCGTGCGGCATCCGGTCGCCGTAGCCGCCGAGCCCGACCAGTTCCAGCATCTCCTCGACGCGGCGGCCGCGTGCGCCGCGGTCCAGGCTGGTGAGGCCGAAGGCGACGTTGTGGGTCACGTCGAGGTGCGGGAACAGTGCGCCTTCCTGGGGCACGATGCCGATGCGCCGGCGCTCCGGCGGCAGATGCACACCGGGGGCGGTGAGCGTGCGTCCGCCGAGCGTGATGGTGCCTGCGTCGGCGTGCAGGAAGCCGGCGACGATGCGCAGCAGGGTGGTCTTGCCGCAGCCGGAGGGGCCGAGGACGGCGGCCAGGGAGCCGCCGGGGACGGTGAGGTCGAGGTCTTCGAGGACGGTGGTGCCGGGGCCGTACGCCTTGGTCAGTCCCGCGATCCGAAGGTCTGTCATGTGCGGTGCCTTCCGAGCAGGTAGGACGGGACGGCGGCGAGGAGGATCAGCGCGGCCGCGTAGGGAGCCGCGGCGGCGAACGAGCCGGCGCCGGTCTCCGTCCACAGCCGGGTGGCCAGGGTGTCCATGCCGGTGGGGCGCAGCAGCAGGGTTGCGGGGAGCTCCTTCATGCAGACCACGAAGGTCAGGGCGGCTCCGGCGGCGACTCCGGGCGCGGCGAGCGGCAGGGTGACCTCGCGCAGCACCTTCAGGGGTGAGCGGCCGAGTGAGCGGGCGACATCCTCCAGCACGGGCGGGGCCTGGAGGACGGCCGCCCGGGTGGCGGCCACGGCGACCGGCAGGAACAGCACCGCGTAGGCGCAGACCAGCAGGGGCAGTTCCTGGTAGAGCGGGCGGGCGTAGCGGACGGCGAAGAACACCAGCGCGAGGGCGACGGTGATGCCGGGCAGTGCGTGTCCCGCGTACGCGGCCTGCTCCAGCAGGTGCGCGGTCCGGCCGCGATGGCGGGCCGCGATCACCCCGACGGGCAGGGCGAGCAGCGTGGTGAGCGCCGCGCCCGCTGCTGCCACGCCGAGCGTGGTGAGCGCGGTGTCGGTGAGCAGCGCGGGCTCCCAGGCGGCGGACGAGCCTGCGGCCAGCCAGTAGCCGAGCACGGCCAGCGGGAAGCCGACGGCCGCGACGACGACGGTTGCGCACCAGGCGAGCGCGGGCAGCCGCAGCCGGCCGAGCGCGACGGGCACGGCCGGGCGCGCGGTGCCCGTGCCGGTCCTGGCGTGCCCGGCGCGGCCCCGGGTGCGGGCCTCCGTCGCCACCAGCGCCACGGTCATGACCACCAGCACGGCACTGAGCGCTGCGGCCGGGGTGCGGTCGAAACTCGCCCGGTACGAGGTGTAGATGCCGCGGGTGAAGGTGTCGTACCGCATCAGCGACACCGCACCGAAGTCCGACAGGACGTACAGCGTCACCAGCAGCCCGCCACCGGCAGCGGCCGGTCGCAGCTGGGGGAGCGTGACGCGCAGGAATGTGCGCAGCGGGCCGTGCCCCAGCGATCGGGACACCTCCTCCTGCGCGGGGTCGATGCCACGCAGCGCGGCGGCGACGGGCAGGTACACGTACGGGAAGCTGACCAGGGTCATGGCCAGTGCGGCGCCGGTGAAGCCGGCGAGCCAGGGCGCGGCGGAGAGCCACGCGAACGCCGCGACGTAGCTGGGCACGGCCAGCGGCAGCGTCACGAGGACCGACCAGGCGCGGGCGCCGGGCAGTGCCGTGCGCACGGTCAGCCAGGCCAGGGACACGCCGAGCAGCAGGCACACCGCGACGACGACGACGGCAAGGCCCAGGCTGCGCAACAGGAGCAGCCCGGTCCGCTCGTCGGCGACGACGTCCCAGGCGAATGCGGGACCGCGCTCCAGTGCCCGTACGCCCAGGTAGCCGAGCGGCAGTACGGCGAGCGCCGCGGCCGCGCAGGCGGTCAGGAGCAGCGGCCAGGAGGGCCGGGAGCCGGTGCGCCGCCGCCCGGCGGGCGCGGGCGCGCCTGCCGGGCGGGACGGGCGGGTTCGGCGGGTGTCGTGGCGCGCGCGGACGGAGGAACCCGGTGTGGTCACGGGTCAGACCATTCCGACGTCCTGGAGCATCGCCAGGGTCGCCTTCAACGAACTGAGTTGGCCCAGGTCGATCTTCGGGGGCTGGAGAGAGTCGAGCGGCGGCACGCCGTCGGCCTGCTTGATGCCCGCGGCCAGCGGGTACTCCTTGGTCTCCTCGGCGAAGTAGCGCTGCGACTCGGCGGACAGCAGGAAGTCGGCGGCCTTCTGCGCGTACGCGCTCTGCTGCTTGTCGGCGCCCTTCATCAGGCCCACCCCGGCGACGTTGACCAGGCCGCCCGGGTCGCCCTTGGGCAGGTAGTGCACCTTGGCCTCGAGCTTGTCCGCGCCCTTCTCGGCCGCCTTCTCGTACCAGTAGTAGTGGTTGAGCAGGCCGAGGGACACCTCGCCGGAGTCCACGGCGTCGAGGACGTTGAGGTTGCTCTCGTACGCCTTCGGCTTGTTGGCCTTCAGGTCCTTCAGCCAGGTGCGGGTGGCCTCGTCGCCCTCGAGGACGCGCATGCCGGTGACGAACGCCTGGAAGGAGGCGTTGGTCGGGGCGTAGCCGATCTTGCCCTGCCATTCGGGCTTCACCAGGTCGTGCACGCTGTCCGGGGGTGTGGGCACGCTCGCGGAGTTGTAGGCGATGACGCGGACGCGTCCGCTGACGCCGACCCAGTCGCCGGCGGCGCTGCGGTAGTTCGGTGCGACCTTGTCGAGTGTCGTCTGCGGCAGCGGCGCGAGCCGGCCTTCCGTGGACAGCGCGCCGAGCGCGCCCGCGTCCTGCGACAGGAAGAGGCCGGCCTCGGTCTTGTCGCCCTCCTCGAGGAGCTGCGCCGAGAGTTCGGCGCTGTCGCCGTAGCGGACCTCGACGTTGGTGCCGAGGTGCTCCTCCAGCTTCTCGATCAGGGGCCCGACGAGGTTCTCGTTGCGGCCGGAGTAGATGACGAGCCCGGCCGGCTCGTCGCTGCAGCCGGCGAGGGCAGGCAGGAACAGGGCTGCCGCGGCTACGGCGGCGAGACTGCGGGCCAACGGGCGTCGCATGAGGGTGAAGCCTTCCTGACGTGCTCACCGCCGTCACGCGGGGCGATGCCGCGTGGGGCGTGACCGGTGCCGGGGGAGAGGACCAACGAACAGAGCATTGGTAAGGTAAACCTCACCTAAGAGTCAATAGGGCCATCGGTAACGGCTTGGACACGGGGGGGCGAGGCGCGAACGGGCCAACAGGCCCTTCGGGCCTCATCACCCTTGCAGGCGACGGCAGTTGATGGACGCTCGGGGAATTCCCCGCCCCGCCGCTTCGGCGAACGACGACCGCCCCTCTTCCCGATAAGGGAAGGCTTACCTACGATGCGCCCGTGACGCTCCACCCCGCACCGCCCGCAGGCGGCAGAACGCTGCTCCTCGCCCATCGCCTCGCAACGCATGGTGACCGCACCGCCCTCATCACCGCCGACGGCGAGATCTCCTACCGCGAGCTGGCCGCTCGGGTCGCCGACGCCGTGCTGCGCCTGGGCGCCGAGCGGCGGCTCGTGCTGCTGTCCGGCGCCAACACCGCCGAGGCCCTGGTCGTCCATCTGGCCGCGCTCTCGGCGGGGCATCCTCTGCTCCTCGTCCCGGGCGACCATCCGGAGGCCGTGGAGTCGCTGATCGCGGCGTACGACCCCGATGTCGTGGTTCGGCCGGCGCCCGGAGAGTGGGAGTTCGAGGAGCGGCGCTCGGTCTCCGCCCACGACCTGCACCCGGACCTGGCCCTGCTGCTCAGCACCTCCGGTTCGACCGGGTCGCCGAAGCTGGTCCGGCTCTCGCACGGAAACCTCCAGTCGAACGCCGAGGCGATCGCCACGTATCTCGGCATCCGCGATACGGACCGGGCCGCGACGACCCTGCCGATGCACTACTGCTACGGGCTCTCCGTCGTCCACAGCCATCTGCTGCGCGGGGCGGGTCTCGTCCTCACCGGGCTGTCCGTGGCGGACTCCTGCTTCTGGGACCTCTTCCGCCGCGCCGGCGGCACCTCCCTCGCGGGCGTCCCGTACACCTTCGACCTGCTCGACCGGGTCGGTTTCGCCGACATGGACCTGCCGCATCTGCGGTACGTGACCCAGGCCGGCGGCCGGCTGGTGCCCGCCCGCGTGGCGCGCTACGCCGCATTGTGCGAACGCCGCGGCTGGGACCTGTACGTCATGTACGGCCAGACCGAGGCGACCGCCCGTATGGCCTATCTGCCGCCCGATCTCGCGGCCGCGCACCCCGCGTCGATCGGCGTTCCGGTCCCCGGCGGCTCGTTCCGCCTCGAACCGGCCGAGGACCACCCAGGCGTGGACACCGGGGAGCTCGTGTACTCCGGGCCGAACGTCATGCTGGGCTACGCCCGCACCCCGGACGACCTCTCGCTCGGCCGGACCGTCGACGAACTGCGCACCGGTGACATCGCACGGCGCACCTCCGAGGGGCTCTACGAGATCGTCGGGCGCCGGAGCCGGTTTGTGAAGATCCTCGGCCTGCGGATCGACCCGCAGCGCGTTGAACTGATGCTCGAACGGCACGGGGTCGCGGCTCTGTGCACCGGCGACGACGAGGCCCTCGCCGTCGCGGCCGTCGCGTCGGGCGACTCGAGCAACCCCGGCGCCTTCGACGAACGGCGCATACGACGGCTGGTCGCGGACGAGTGCGGCCTGCCGACAGGCGCAGTCCACGTTCAGGTCGTGGACGAGCTGCCCCGCCTGCCCACCGGCAAGCCCGACTACCGGGCGGTACTCGCGCTTGCCCACCACCCCGACTTCGACGGCATCCCGAACACCCCCTCCACCGGCGACGCCGCTGAGGCCCTGTGCGAGTTGTACGCGCAGATCCTCGACCGGACGGACGTGACGGAGGACAGCACCTTCGTCGGCCTCGGGGGCGACTCGCTGTCGTACGTGGAGATGTCCATCCACCTGGAGGACCGGCTCGGCCATCTGCCGCACGACTGGCACACGACGTCGATCCGCGAACTGCTGACGCCGCCCGAGCACAAGCCCCCCGCCGCACGGTCCCGCTCCCGGTCCTCCCGTTCCCGAAGACGCACACTGGAGACCGGCGTCGCCCTGCGCGCCGCCGCGATCTTCTGCGTCGTCGGCTCGCACATCGGCGTCTTCACGATCAGGGGCGGGGCGCATCTGCTGCTCGCGGTCGCCGGGTACAACTTCGCCCGCTTCCACCTCACCGACGCCGGACGGCGCGAACGCGTCCGCCGCGTCCGTCGCAGCATCACCCGCATCGCCCTGCCCAGCATGGCCTGGATCGGTTTCGCCCTCCTCATCAGCGACGACTACACGTGGGACAATCTCTTCCTCCTGCACAACGCCCTGAGGCCGCAGGACATGGGGTCGGGCATCCACACCTGGTTCATCGAGGCCCTGGTCTACATCCTGATCGCCGTCGTCGCCGTCCTCTGCGTCCCCGCCGTCGACCGGGCCGAGCGGCGCTTCCCGTACGGCCTTCCCGTGGCGCTCGCGGGCCTCGGCCTGCTCACCCGTTACGAACTCGTCGGCCTCCCGCAGCGCTCCCAGATGACGGACGCGGTCACTGTCTTCTGGCTGTTCGCACTCGGCTGGGCGGCGGCGAAGTCCCACACGGTGCCGCAGCGGCTGCTGGTCACGGCGGCCGCGATCGCCACCGTGCCGGGGTTCTTTCCCGGCGAGCCCTGGCGCGAAGCGATCGTCGTCGCCGGGTTCACGCTGCTGGTGTGGGTGCCCACACTGCCCAGCCGGGAGCGCGTCAACCAGGTCGCCGGTCTCATGGCGACCGGCTCGATGTACATCTATCTGACGCACTGGCAGATCTACCCGCTCATCGACGGAATCTCGAAGCACCTGGCCCTGCTCGTCTCGCTGGTCTTCGGCATCGCCTACGGGACCGCGGTGGTACGGCTGATGCGGGGCCTACCCCTCTTGCCTGCGCGGACTTCCCTGTCCTCGCTGAGGTCCCTGTCCTTCCTGTCCTCACTGGCCTTCGCGCCATCTCCCATGCCACTACGGGAGCCGGCGTCCGCGCCGGCCCCGCGACGCGTGGTCGACTGACGGGTGGTGCCCGGTCCTCGGAGGGTCGCGTTCTGCCCCTGCCCCGCCTCAGGACCGGAACGGGGGAACAGGCCCTGGCACGGCAGGTCCGCTCCGCGCGGACCGTCTTCCCGACGGATACGCGATCGAGCACCGCCCACCCGGTCGGCGAGCGCCACGACGAGGACCAGCCCGCGACCGCCCTCCGCCGCGGACGGCGGCGCGCCGACCTCCGTGGGCCGGCAGCCGACGCGCTCACCGCGCGTGTCGGACACCTCGACGCGCAGGGAGGTACGGCAACTACCCGACCCATGGCGGGCTTCGACCAGATGACGGCTCGGGTCGGCGGACTCTGGGATTCGCTGCTCGGCGAAGGCCGGCGCTGGTGGATCACCGCGACCTCGGACTCGCGCGTGCACTGGTACACGCGGCGGATCCGACTTCAGGCCGGGTGAATACAGCAAGACCCACGTGCTGGCCAGGCAGGACTACGCCGACATCATGGACGGGCTCCGCACCGGACGGATCTGGGTCGGCACCGGAGATCTGATCACCAGTCTTGAGCTCACGGCCGGCAACCGCGGCAGTGACGCCGCCATGGGTGAGACGCTCACCGTGAGCCGCCGCCACCGCACCGACGTCGAAATCGAGATCAGGTTCCGGCCGCTGGAGGGCAAGAACGCCAACGGCGACCGTCCGGAGGTCCGGCGCGTCGACCTGCTCGTGGGCCAGATCGCCGGCCCGAGCGCCGGCCTCGACAACGACACCAACCCGACCGCGGAGGTTGTGGCGCGATTCGGCCCAAGCGACTGGCGTAAGCAGGGAAAGGACTCCGCCATCCGGCACACCCGCGAGCCGTGGAAGGCGACCTCTACGCCCGGGTGCGCGGCACCAGCACTGACGAGGCCGCACCCCTCGCTGACGGGCTGGAGAGCCCTTGGGGCGATCTGTGGTTCTACTTGAACCCCGTCTTCGTCCAACTCCGCTAGCCCGCTCACTACCAGCGCCCCATCGTCTGCGGCGGCCTGCTGCTCGTGGTCCTGGCCTGGCGCACCGACCGGCCCGCGACGGCCAGTCGTCCGACGTGAGCAGTCGCGGTATCCGGGCTGGCGGCAGCTGTCCGGGAGCCGGGTCCGGTCGGCGTCACGCTGACGTCGTGAGGATGCGGCAGATGTAGCCTTCGGTACACGTGGCCGGGTCGGTTTGGGTCGCACGACGGGCGAGTCCGCGCAGCGCCGCACGGGTCGCGACGAGCTCGGCCATGCGGCGGTCGATTTCGGCAAGGTGTGCGTTGATCAGCTCGGTGACATGCCCGCAGGGGGCCTGGCCGTCGTCGCGCAGTTCCAGGACCGAGCGGATCTCGGCGAGACTGAGGCCGGCGCCCTGGACGTCGCGGATGAAGCCGAGCCGCTGGACGGCCTCTGGCGCGTAGTCGCGGTACCCGCCGGCGGTGCGGGCCGGCTCCGGCAGCAGCCCGGCCTGTTCGTAGAAGCGGATGGTCTTGGCCGTGACTCCGCTTGCGGTAGCCGGCTTTCCTATGCGCATACCTCCACGCTACGTCTTGACCTTCCAGTGCACTGGAAGGTCTACGGTCGGTGCGAGGTCATCGAAATGGGAGGACAGCGGGATGCGGATCACGGTCCTGACGGTGCCTGACTGCCCGAATGCGCCGGTCGTGCTGGAGCGGATCACCGCGGCGCTCGACGGGCGCGTGGCGCAGGTGGAGTTGGTTGAGGTGAGCGAGGACGCCGAGGCCGCCCGCTGGGGCATGACCGGCTCGCCTACTGTCCTGCTCGACGGTGTCGACCCGTTCGCGGCCGCGGGCGCGGTGCCGAGCGTGTCCTGCCGCCTCTACCGGGACGACGACGGCCGCATGGAGGGGGCGCCCAGCGTCACGGCGCTGGGGCGCGCGCTCGCCGGGGCGGAGGTGGCCGGGGCCGATGCGGGGATGGAGTGCTGCGAGCCGGACGTCTTGGACCCGATCGGGCGGGCCGGCCGTGGCCGTCGTGCACCCGCCGAGCGTGGACTGCGGGCGGTGCACCAGGCGGTGCTGCGGCACTTCGCGACCACCGGCCGGGCACCGGAGACGGGTGAGCTGGAGCCGTTGGCGGCCGCGGCTGGGCGGACGGCCGGCGAGGTGCTCGCCGAGCTGGACCGGGAGGACTTCCTGCACCTGGACCTGGCGGGCCGGATCCGGGCCGCCTACCCGTTCTCGGCCGTCGAGACCCGGCACCGGGTCCGGCTGGCGAGCGGGGTGGAGGCATGGTCGATGTGCGCGATCGACGCCCTGGGCATCTCGGCGATGCTCGGCCAGAACGTGACGGTGTCGTCCGGCGACCCGGTCGACGGCCATCCGGTCAAGGTCGCCTTCGCCGACGGCGCCGCTGTGTGGGAGCCCGCCGAGGCGGTGGTGTTCGTCGGCCGCCGCGATGGCGACGGGCCGGCGGCCACGGTGTGCTGCGACGCCCTGAACTTCTTCACCGGCCGGGCCTCGGCCGAGCAGTGGATGCGCGAGCATCGCGAGGTGAAGGGGCAGATCATCGACCAGGACCGCGCCGTGGAGATCGGGGTCCAGACCTTCGGCCCGCTCCTGGCCGACTGACCGCGGCTGGCAGGTGTCAGACCGTGGCGGCGGCACCGCCCGGCGGGCTGTCGGGCAGGGGGAGCGCGATGGCGCCGCCGGGCGGCGTCGGCCGCGGCCGACGTGGTTCTCGTACGCCCGTACCGCCGGGTCCGGATCCGCCGCCGGGGCCGGGGCAGGACGGTGCGAGACGGATCATCCGCAGCGTGAACGCCGCCCAGCCGAGCCCGATGGCTCCGGCGGCAGTACCGGTCACGAGCACCGCGCCCGTGATGCCGCCGCCGATCAGCAGCCCGGCGACGGCAAGGGTGGTCGCCGCGGACCAGCGCACACAGCCGCGGTAGGTCAGGACGGTCCGGCCCAGCCGCAGCACGCTGCGCGGCCCCTGCCAGCGCGAACACGGCCGTCGGCCACAGCGCAGGCAGGACGAGCACCCGGACGAGGGGGCGGAGCACTTCTTGGCCACGGGCGGCCTCCACTCGCAGCGGGGAGACGGGACGGTTTCGAGGTCTCCAGACTGGTCCTGCCCGTGCCCGGCAGGCAACCACCGCGACGGCACGATGCCCCTACGCGCTTCGATGCAGCCCCGCCAACGCTCCGACTGGCTCCAGCACTTGGCACCCAGGGGGCCGATCCGGTGGCGGCGAAGTGCCGCAGCACCGCCTGGTGCACCGCCGGAGGGTGACGTGACCCGACCTGGAGGACCGTACGGCTATGGCAGGAGGAGCAGCTCGACGGCGATCAGGATGTCCACGACGCCGCACCACTCGGCGAATGTACGGGACACGATCCCGTCGAGCCTGCGCAGCCGCAGGTGGACGAAGTCCCAGACGCCGTGGAGGAGCCAGCCGGCCGCCACCAGATGGCGGCCGAGGTCCGGGTCCACCGTCAGTCCCGTCAGGGCGAGCGCGCAGAAGATGAACGCCCCTGCGGTCTGGATTCCGAAGACGGTCCGACCGTGCGGGGTCCCGCGAACGGTGCCCCAGATCAGCAGGATCAGCGCGACGGTCACCAGGACGGTGGACGGCGGGACCGCGCCCTGCGCCCGGAGGGCGACCATGGTCGCCAGCCCTGCCCCGAGCACGGGCCAGGTCAGTTGGGGCTTCCCGAGCTGGTTGACGATCAGGTACAGCAGTGGCAGGAGGGGCAGGGCCTCCCCGAAGGCGGCGACCGCGCCGCTCGCGTCCCTCGAGCCGTTCCCGCTGAGCAGGTCGGGGACCGTGAGCGCGAGGGCCAGTGCCGTGGGCCAGCGGCGCATCAGCACCCGGGCCGGGCTCCGCCTTGCGGAGGCGGCTCCGGTGGTCGTGACCGGCGTCGCCGCATGTGTCTTGGCAGTCATGGCGTCTCCTGGGGCGTCAGGCGTAGGCGGAAGGGGTGCGGGGTCAGCCGCCGTATTCGCTCCGGCGGCGCAGCATGACCAGGAGCATCAGCGGGAGCATCGCGAGGTGCTCCAGGGTGATCATCGAGTCGGGCGCGACGACGCCCAGCCAGAGCAGCGGGAACAGCACGAGCGCGGGGGCGAACATCGCGCCGCACATCTCGAGGGTGCTCAGCCAGCCGTGGCCGCGGTGGCGCATCCAGATGGCCATGCCGACAGACATGTCGAACGCCATCTCCAACGACGCCAGTTCGGGATGGCGCGTCGCCGAGAACTCCACGTCCGCGGGCGCCAGGACGCCTCGCGTCACCGCGCCGAGGACGAGCATTGCGACGGCCATCGCGACGACCATCTCCAGGTAGTGGCGGGCGAAGTGCCACCAGCTGTGGCCGCCGCGAGCCTTGCCGGCGGGACGGGCCGCGGCGTCCTGGGTGTGTGCCAGCCTGGTGTGGTTCCGTGCCTGCATCACGCTCTCCTCACATGCAGGGCCGGGGTGTCTTTACGCGCTTCAGCCTGCGCGAGCGGAAGAGCCGCCAGTAGTGCCGAAGCAGCACGTCCGGGTGTGGCGTTGTCACGTCTGCGCATGACATCTGTCATGCGGAGACCAGCCGGACGACACACGGTCGGCGCGCCCCGCTGCTGCGACAATGGCCGCGTGCGTGAGGGAGCGAGCGAGCGCGGGACGGGGCTGACGAGCTTCCGGCGCTACACCTGGTGGGCCGTGCCGGGCAGCGCGGTGTGCTTTCTGGTGGTGTTCTTCGGTGTCTGGATCCTGGACGGCGACGTGCCGCTCTGGGCCCGCACCCCGGCCGTCGCGGCTCTCGCCGTCGAGGCCGTGGCGAGTGCGGTGCTGCTCAGCGGATGGCTGGCTGCGCCGTCGGCGGGCCACCCGCATCCCGCGCGCCCGCCCATGGGCTGGCTGCTCGCCGCGTGCGTCGCCACGGTCGTGCTCGCGGCGCTCCCGCTGGTCCGGCGCAACTACGGACTGTGGGCGGTCGCGCCCGCGGTCACGGTGGCGATCTGCGCGACCTACCTCACGCCGAGCCGCAGGCGGCTGCTGATCGTCGGCGCGGTGGTCCTCGCGCTGCTGCCGGGCGGTGCCGTCAGCCTGGCCGCCGGGGACGGGGAGTTGGCGTACGCCGCGCTGTTCCCGGCTGGGCTCATCGCCTTCACCGTCTGGATGGTGCTCGGCCCCCTCTGGGCGTGGGACGTCGCGGGGCGGCTGGATCGGGCGCGGCGGCTGGAGGCGGAGCTGGCGGTCAAGGACGAGCGGCTGCGGTTCGCCGCCGACCTGCACGACATTCAGGGACACCACCTGCAGATCATCGCGTTGAAGAGCGAGTTGGCGGCGCGGCTCGCGGAGCTGGACCCGGCGCGCGCCGCCGAGGAGATGAGGGACGTGCAGCGCCTGTCCGCCGAAGCCCTCCGCGACACGCGGGCCGTGGTGCACGGCTACCGCCGTACGACACTGGACGAAGAGATCGCCAACGCCACCCGCGTGCTGGCCGCGGCCGACATCGACGCCCGGATGGCCCTCGACCCCGCGGCCGTCGCCGCCGACCTGGCCGGCCCCACCCGCCACCTGCTGGGCCTGGTGATGCGCGAGGCCACCACCAACGTGCTCCGCCACAGCCACGCCCGGCACGCCGAGGTCGACTACCGCGTCACCAGCGGCCTCGCCCGCCTGCGGGTCAGCAACGACGGCGCCGACGAGCACTCCGCCGCCACGGAGAGCACCGGGCTGAGCGGCCTCGCCGAGCGGCTGCGGGCAGCCGGCGGCGAGTTGACGTGGGGCCGAGACGGCGACCGCTTCGTAGTCCTGGCGTCGTTGCCGGCCTCGGCGAACGGAGCGGCGTGTTGATCCGGTTGCTGATCGCCGACGACGAGGATCTCCTCAGAAGCGCCCTCGCCGCCCTGCTCGCGCTGGAGGACGACTTCACCGTGGTGGCCGAGGCATCCACCGCCACCGACGCGGTGCGGCTCGCCCGCGAACACCGCCCCGACATCGCCGTGCTCGACCTGGAGATGCCGCCCACCGACGGTCTGCGCGCCGCCGAGGAGATCCGGACCGAACTGCCCACCCAGATCATCATGGTCACCCGGCACGCCCGGCCCGCGGTGCTGCGCCGCGCCCTGGCCGCCGGCGTGCGCGGCTTCGTCCCCAAGACGACCACCGCGGCCAGGCTGGCGGAGATCATCCGTGACATCGCCGCCGGCCGCCGCTACGTCGACCCCGACATCGCAGCCTCTGCGCTGACCGAGGACGACTGCCCCCTGAGCGACCGGGAACTGCAGGTCCTGCGCGCCGCCCGCACCGGCGCCTCGGTTGCCGAGATCGCCGCCGAGGTCCATCTGGCACCGGGCACGGTCCGCAACTATCTCTCCGCTGCGATGTCCAAGCTGGCCGCCCCCACCCGCCACGCCGCCGCCCACCACGCCTGGCAACAAGGCTGGATCTGAGCCGCGCCGGCAGTTCCTTCGGCGGCGGCCACGCGCTCCGGGGGTGTGTCAATTTAACGGCCCTGTCTCACATGCGGTGGTGACAGAGCGTCATCAATGATGTGCCTGGTCCGAGCTCCGGAGAGAGCAGTCGCAGGCGCGCCGCCGAGCGGGCAGAGCCCGGTGTTCTCGGTCGCTTCACCCGTGCTGGTCTGGGAGCGTCCCACTGCAGACGACGATGTCGCTGCCCGCCGTGGCCCGCGCACAGCCCACGGCCGACCCGCTCTCGCGGGCCGGCCGCCTGGTGCAGCGGCTGTACGACACCGCCACCGAACTCGTTGCGTGCGACGTCGGATGTCCGGCGTTGCTCGCGTCGAGGTTCATTGCGGCGTGGTGTCCTGCTGTGGTTGCCGAGGGGCGGTGTTCTTGCGGGGGTTGGCCTGCTGTTCCTGGCGGTCGATCGTCTCGTTGATCTTCTCGGCGGTGGTGCGCAGGGTGTCGAGTTCGGCGGGGTCGAGAACGTCGAAGACGAGGTCGCGTACCCGGGCTACGTGTCCTGGGGCGGCTTCGGCGAGGTGGGCGTGGCCGGCTTCGGTCAGGATCGCTTGCGTGTAGCGGCCGTTGGTGGGGTCGGGTTCGCGGCGGACGAATCCTCGGCGTTCCAGCCTGCTGATCAGGTGGGAGAGGCGGGACTGTTCGGAGTTGGCGCGGACGGCCAGGTCGCTCATACGCATGCGGTGTCCCGGCTGCTCGGACAGCCCGGCGAGGACGTAGTACTCGATGTAACTGAGGTGCGCGTCTTGCTGCAGCTGCGCTTCCAGGGCGCTGGGCAGTCTCTGCATCATCAGGCCGAGTTGCTGCCATGTCTTGAGCTCCGCCGGGGTCAGCCAGCGGCGCTGATCGTTCGGGTGCGGAGGCTGTTCAGGCATGCCCGGAGTCTATCTGGCATGAACGTTCAGGAGTCGCGGCTCACACTTGAACATTCATGAGTCATTGCTCTAGGGTTTCACATGAAAGTTCATGTGAAAGGGTCGGCCTCGCATCGGCGGCCCATCAAGGAGAAGACCCCATGAGTGACCTGAAGATCGCCGTCATCCTCGGAAGCACCCGGCCCGGCCGCAACGGCAAGGTTGTCGCGGACTGGGTGGTGGACCGGTCCGGCGCCCGCACCGGCGTCGAGTACGAGCTGGTCGACCTCGCCGACTACCCGCTGCCCCACCTGGACGAGGCCATTCTGCCGGCCATGGGCCAGTACCAGGGTGAGCACACCAAGGCGTGGGCGGCCAAGATCGCCGAGTTCGACGGATACATCTTCGTGACCCCCGAGTACAACCATTCCACCTCCGGCGTACTCAAGAACGCGATCGACTACCTGTACGGCGAGTGGAACAACAAGGCCGCCGCCTTCGTCTCCTACGGCTCGCTCGGCGGCGCTCGGGCCATCGAGCACCTGCGGGGCGTGGCCAGCGAACTGCAGTTGGCCCACGTACGTCAGCAGCTGTCCTTCTCGCTGTTCACCGACTTCGAGAACTTCTCCGTCTTCAAGCCGGGCGAGCAGCACGACGCTGCCGCGACCACCCTGTTCGACCAGCTCGAGTCCTGGGCCCGCGCACTCAAGACCGTCCGGGTCTGACGCCCTCGCCCGTCGGAAGGCGGGCGACGGAGAGACCGTCCATTCTCAGGTGAGTCCCGGAACGGGCTGCGTTCCAGTTCCGGGACCGCACCTGAGAGCCCCACCATTCCCGCTACCGGGCCACGGAGTGGCTTCTTCGACCGCGAGGGCCCCTCGGGCCGCTTCACGATGCGGCTCACCGCTGCCGTCCGGATCAACCTGGACGGCGGGGAAGAGTCCAACAGTTTCTCTGGCCGTCGCCACCGCTGGGAACTCGCTCACCGTGTCGGCCGCGTCCGCGTAGCCGCCTTCGCCACTCCCTGATCGAGGACGGCCGGCCCAGCGGATGGCTGTCCACGGGGCGGACCGTCCGAGGGACCAGCCGCTCCGCATCATCGCCCTCACGCCCTGACCGGGCACGGGGGCGGGGGTCTGGGGGCGCAGTACCGCCGAACGCGACGACGCGTGCGGGAATCGCCGGACAAGTAGTCACCTCTTCCGTGGCAGAGGCCCTCGCGGAGAGCAGTGATCCCTTCGAGGCAACGCCCTCAGGCACTCTCAGCCAGCCTTTTCCTCACGAAGTCCCGAAGTGGATACCTTCATGTCTCGAACAGTTTTCAAGGCTCCCGGTGACGCGCACGCCAACCGCTGGAAAGCGCTCGTCTTCATCGCGCTCGCCCAGCTGATGGTCGTCCTCGACACCACCATCGTGAACATCGCCCTGCCTTCCGCCCAGCAGGATCTGGGCATCTCCGACGGCGACCGGCAGTGGGTCGTCACGGCCTACGCCCTGGCCTTCGGCGGTCTGCTCCTGTTCGGCGGCCGGGTGGGCGACCTGTGGGGCCGCAAGCGCGCCTTCGTCATCGGCCTGATCGGTTTCGCCGCCGCCTCCGCGCTCGGCGGCGCGGCGACCACCGGGGCGATGATGTTCGGCGCCCGCGCCCTCCAGGGCGTCTTCGGCGCCCTGCTCGCCCCGGCCGCGCTCTCGCTGCTCGCCGTGATGTTCACGGACGTCAAGGAGCGCGCCAAGGCGTTCGGCATCTACGGCGCCATCGCCGGTGGCGGCAGCGCCGTCGGCTTCATCCTCGGAGGTGTCCTCACCCAGTACCTGGACTGGCGCTGGACGTTCTTCGTCAACGTCCCGTTCGCGATCGCCGCGGCGGCCGGCGCCTACTTCGTCGTCCGTGAGCCCGAGGGCGGCCGCAACCACTCGCCGCTCGACATCCCCGGCGTCGTCCTGTCCACCCTGGGCCTGGTCTCGCTGGTCTACGGCTTCACCCGTGCCGAGTCCGACGGCTGGGGCGACAACACGACCATCTCCCTGTTCGTCGTGTCGGTGGTCCTGCTGCTTACCTTCGTTTTCACCGAGGCCAAGGTCAAGGCACCGCTGCTGCCCCTGCGCGTGGTCACCGACCGCAACCGCGGTGGCGTCTACCTCTCCCTCGGCATCGCGGTCATCGCGATGTTCGGCACCTTCCTGTTCCTGACCTACTACCTGCAGGTCGTGAAGGGCTACTCGCCTATCAAGAGCGGGTTCTCCTTCCTGCCGATGGTGGTGGGCATGATGGTCGGCTCGACCCAGATCGGCACGCGTCTGGTGACCCGCGTCCCGCCCCGGTTCCTGATGGCCCCCGGCTTCCTGGTGGCCATGGCCGGCATGCTCCTGCTGGCGCAGCTGGAGGTCAGCTCGTCGTACGCCTCGACCGTCCTGCCTGCGCTGCTGCTGCTGGGTCTCGGTATGGGTACGACGTTCACGCCCGCCATGTCCCTGCCCACACTGGGCATCGAGCCGCGGGACGCCGGTGTCGCCTCCGCGATGGTCAACACCTCGCAGCAGGTGGGTGGCGCGATCGGCACGGCCCTGCTGAACACGATCGCCGCCTCCGCGACGACCTCTTACGTCAAGGACCACATCGCCGACGCCGCGACGGAGCCGCAGCGGCAGCTGGTCCAGCTGCAGGGTGTGGTGCACGGCTACGCCAACGCCATCTGGTTCGCCGTCGGCATGCTGGTGATCGCCACGCTGATCGTCCTGGCCCTGGTCAACGCCGGCCGCGCGGGCAGTGAGGGCGTCGAGGACGAGGTGGCGGTGCCGGTGGTTGCCCACTGAGGCACCGGGTAGCCCTGAGGAAACCTGTCGTGGGGGCGTTGAGGGACGCCGTGCAGCCACGGATCCGCGGGACCTGTCCCGGCTTCCTGAATGAGCGGCTCAGCGGAGCCAGGGCAGGTGCACACCCGCTTCGTTCAGATGAAGATCCTCCAGATGAAGACCCTCGGCGACGATCTCCATGTTCTCGTCGAGGGTCTCTGCTGCTCGGATGGGCCAGCCGCTAGAACAGCGCCTGGCGCACGGCGGTCACACGGCCCGGCGGCGTGCGCCGCAGACCGCCACACCCTCGTCGGTGAGTATCGCGAACTGGCCCCGCTCAGCGGCAGAGCAGAGGCCCCGGCCCACTCAGCCGCTTTTCTCCAGGCGGGCGATCGCGTGAGGGAGACGGGGCGGACTCTTCGCGTTCCTGGCCGCCTTCGTCGGCTCCACGACGTCTGGGGATGTGGATGAGTGGCACCACCGTGACGGCTGTTGCCGGGGTCGTTTGCGTGAGCCAGGGCGCCCCCGACCACGCTCCAGGTCCACATCGATGCCTGGATCCGTTACGCAGCCCGCCACTGAGCTCGCCCGGTCAGCTCATCGACGTTGTCTCCCGTACCGAGAGGCGTCACAGGCCCGGCTTATGCATGGTCACTCACTCCCTGGTGACCGAGCCTGGACTCGATCCGGCCCCAGCCGGTGCGTGCCGACGCTCCGGCTTCGGAGACGTGCTCACGCTCGCCTCGCCACGCGCAATGCCTGTACGTCGTGGCTCACTGAGTCCGGGTGCTCCTGTTACCTGGTGGATGCGTCCTTGGGTAGGGGGTCTCGGTCGGTCTTTGAGGCGCGGCCGACCGAGACCGCTGGGTCCTGTCGGGGAGGCGACGGGGGCGGGTGTGCCATCCGCGCGCAGGGGGCCGCGGTCGCCACCACAGCTGACGCGGCCCTGGACACGAGCGCCGCCGGAACGCGAGATAGGAGCGGCGTGTGTCCTGCCCCCGCCACGGCGGGGGCTACCAGTCGTCCTCGCGTTCCTGGAGTTGTCCGTGGAGCCTTGGGCGGACACCCACCAGATGCTGTCGAAGCACGGCACGTTGCGGTCCCGGTGAGCCGGAGCCGCGGTTCCCCGAGGCGGAGAGCGCACCCTTCCGTGTGCGCACTCCACCTCGGTCGTGCACGACGTCGTCGCGCGAAGCGGTCAGGTGTTGTCGATGCTGACGTCGCCGCCGCAGCCGTTGCCTATCTTGGTGGCTTCGAGTTTGTAGTAGCCGTAGAGGCCGTAGATGCGTTCGTTGTGGTTGCCGGTCTGGCCGGCACGCACGACCACGTTGTTGGCGATGTCGCGCACCTTCCAGCTGAACTTGCACCCCTGGTACGGCCAGATGCCGATGTCGACGAAGTGGCCGGACGGGTTGGCGGCGACGCTGTATGTGTGACAGGTGTCCGGCAGCCACCAGTAGGCGCCGTTGACGGCGCAGGTGCGCTGCAGGGCATGAGCGGTGCCGGTGCTTCCCAGGGCGACGACGGCGGTGGTGGCGATCGTGAGAACCACGGCTCGTGTGACGGCCTTCATGGAGTTCCTCCCCCTCGAACTGCTGTGTCCCGTCGGCACGTTGGGCCCGACGGCGTTGGTTCGGCGTGGCCAGATACTAGCCAACATCTGATCGAGATGTGTGGGGTTCGTGACGAGGATGTGCGCAGTGCGATCCGTGTTGTGGCGGATGTGTGGCCGGCGGAACCGGATGGCGGCGGTGCGTGCGCGGCGTCGTGCGCGAGATCCCCTTCCCCACGGAGCGGAGTCGCACGGAACCGATCCGTCCCCGGCATCGGACCCGCTGCGTCGATCCCGTCGTACGCGCGGCGCCCGACGGCGCGATCGGAAGCTGATCGGCGCCCTGGTTGACTCCTGACGCCCGTCAGGGCTGGGGTAAGTCGCAATGGCCGGGCTCGGCGGCGGTGATCTCCGCCACCGCCCCCAGGCATGATCGCAAGGGGCAAGTAAATTTTGCACTCCGGAGTTCATCTATCGACCGGTTTCTGAACGCCGTTGAGCGGCGCTCGGATGCACCCTCCGATGACGAGTGGATGTGTCCAGCGAGGGTGTTCGCACTGATCACTGCTGTGTAAGCCTGGCGGTGATCTCTGATGCATCTGCCCACCTCGTCCCGTCAGGACGCCGGGACTGCCGTTGCGAGCGTGCGGGCCCCGTGGTCGCCCTCGATTGACCGCGGCTGACCGCTGGATCTGGCACGGATCTGGCCCGCGGGCTCAAAGATTGACACGGTCCTCCGCGATGAGACGGCCTCCCCAGTGTCCAGTGGTGCCGGGATCGGTCACCTCACGTGCTTGACGTCGGCGCGCCGACGGGCAATCGATCAGCGGCCGGATGCGTGGGCAAGGTCCGCCTCGGCCCAGATGACCTTGCCGCTCGGTGTTGGGCGGGTGCCCCATCGGCGGGACAGCTGGGAGACGATGGCGAGGCCGCGGCCGTTCTCGTTGGAAGGGCTCGCGTTACGCGGACGCGGGGAGCAGGTGCCGGTATCCGATACTTCGACGGTGAGGACCTGGTGCCGGGTCACACGCAGGTCGATCGGTCCGGTGCCGTGGCGGACGGCGTTGGTGACCAGCTCGCTGACGAACAGCTTCGCTGCCTTGCCGTGACGCCGACCGATAGTTGGCCATCTCGATCCGTATCTGGCCATCGCCCCGTTTCGACTGCCCAAGACAGGCCCCAACGTCTGTCGGAGGCTCAGCCACTCGTCTTGGTTCAGTGACCCGCGTCACACCCGGCTCCTGTCAGCAATCGGGGCGCCGTCTCGTTCAAGGGGCACGCGAACGAGACAGGAGCAAAGCCATGAAGCACCGCATCGTCGTACTCGGCGCTGGATATGCCGGGGCCTTCGCCGCTGGAAACCTGGCCCGCCGGCTCTCCCCCGCCGACACCGAGATCACCGTCGTCAACGCCGTGCCCGACTTCGTTGAGCGGATGCGGCTCCACCAGCTCGCGATCGGCCAAGACCTCGCGTTCCGCAAGCTCGCCGACGTATTCGCGGGCACCGGGGTGCGGCTGCGCCTGGCGCGCGTCACCGGCGTCGACCCCGAGCGCAGGACTGTCGCCGTGACCGGCGAGGACGGCGATGGCGAGCTCGCGTACGACACGCTTCTCTACACGCTCGGCAGCTCCGTGGCCCACCATGGCGTCCCCGGCGTGGCCGAGTATGCCTTCGATGTGACCGGTCGGTCCTCGGCGCTGCGTCTGCGCGAGCGCCTGGCCGGCCTGGACGAGGGCGGCACCGTGCTGGTCGTCGGTGAGGGTCTGACCGGCATCGAGACCTCCACCGAGTTCGCCGAGTCCCGGCCCGACCTCTCGGTCGCGCTCGCCGCCCGCGGCGAGCTGGGCGCCTGGCTCTCCCCGAAGGCCCGCCGTCACCTGCGCCAGGCCTTCGACCGGCTCGGCATCACCGTCCACGAGCACACCGGCATCGAAGCCGTCGAGCCGACACGAGCGATCGCCGCCGACGGTAGGTCCATCCCGGCCGACGTGACCGTGTGGTCGGCCGGGTTCGCCGTGCAACCCATCGCGGCCGCCAGCGGCCTGGAGGTCGCCGAAAACGGCCAGATCGTCGTCGACCGCACCATGCGCTCGGTCTCGCACCCGGACGTCTACGCCGCCGGTGACTGCGCCTACGCGATCGGCGAGAACGGCCAGCCGCTGCCGATGTCCTGCGCCTCGGCCGGCTTCACCAACATGCAGGCGACCGCCGCGATCATCGCGCGCCTGACGGGCAGCGAGGTCCCGACCACCGGGCTGAAGTACCACGGCAACCACATCAGCCTCGGGCGGCGGGACGCTATCTTCCAGATGGTGGACGGGGACGTCCGGTCGAAGTCCTGGTACCTGGGCGGCCGGACCGCCGCGCGGCTCAAGTCGGGCGTGCTCAAGGGGGCCGGGTGGGGCATCGCCCACCCGACCTTCGGCATGCCCAAGCGCAAGCGCCGCCTGGCCACCGCGCCTGACCGGGCCGGTGTGAGGGTCGCCGCATAGGCTGCTCCGCATGGACAGCGCAGCCATCGATCGGTTCGAGGCCAGCCGGGGTCGGCTGGCCTCGCTCGCGTACCGTCTGCTCGGCTCGGCCGCCGACGCCGAGGACGCCGTGCAGGACACGTTCCTGCGCTGGCAGGCCGCAGACCGCGAACAGGTCGAGGTGCCGGAAGCGTGGCTGACCAAGGTCGTCACCAATCTCTGCCTCGACCGGCTCCGCTCGGCGCAGGCGCGCCACGAGCGAGCGGCCGGTGCCTGGCTGCCCGAGCCGCTCCTCGAGGGCGACCCGATGCTCGGCCCGGCCGACACCTTCGAGCAGCGCGAATCGGTGTCCTTGGCCGTACTGACCCTCATAGAGCGCCTCTCGCCGGTCGAGCGGGCTGTCTACGTCCTGCGTGAGGCCTTCTCGTACAGCCACGCCGAGATCGCCGGGATCCTCGACATCACCGAGTCCGCGAGCCAGCAGCATGTCCACCGGGCCCGGATCCGGGTCGCCGCCGAGCGCCGCCGCGGCGGCGAGGCCGACCCCGCATCCGCGCGCCGGGTCGTCGAGGAGTTCCTCGCCGCCGCCACGTCAGGGCGCACCGAACGGCTGGTGGCACTGCTCACCGACGACGTGACGGCGGTCTCGGACGGCGCCGGACTGGCCAAGCGGCTGCTGCGGTACAAGACGCGCGAGCGGGTCGCCTCCTACGTGCGGGCCGGCTTCAAGCCCACGCCGGCGAAGCGACGGCTGGCCGGCGGCTCGCCCGCGATCCATATCGCGCTGGTCAACGGCTCCCCGGCCGTCCTGGCCGTGGTCGATGACCGGGTCGTGGGCGCCGTGGCGTTCGAAGTCAGCGACGGCAAGGTCGCGTCCCTGCGTGGCATCGCCGCCGCGGACCGGCTCGCGCGCCTCAACGAGGCCTGGCGGCAGTACGAACCCGACGCGCCGGTCATCAACGCATGGTGACCAGAGCCACCGGAATCCAGTGACCTGAGTCGGAGCAGGGACGGCCCCCTTCGGTCCCCGCGCTGCACAGCAGCACGGGGGCCGGAGCACGTCGGCCTCCCGAATCAGACTCGGCCATGCAGTTCGGACCCCCGATGGCCAGCTATGGGTCGCCACAGGGCCCTGCCGAGATTTCCGTGAACGGGCAGATGCCTCTGTGCGCCGGTGACGCTCCGTCACCCGGGCCGCGATGCTCGCTCTTGCTGGCCTGATAGCGGTACATGGGTGCTTCAGACTCCCGTCGACACCGGCCTTTCGAAGAACGTCTCCAGGGCCACCGTCGCCTGGGTGCCGCTGACGCCTTCGATCTCGTACAACCGCCGTAGTACGTCCTGGAGTTGTTCGGTCGTCCCGGTCCTGACCTTGACGAGGACCGATGCGCTGCCCGCGATGATGTGGGCCTCCTGCAGCTCGGGGATCGCCGCGAAGTACTCGCCGGCGTCGCCCATCCAGGCGGACGAGTCGACCATGACGAAGGCCAGCACGCCGCCGCCGACCGCGGCGGGGTCCACCTCGACCGTTGTACGGCGGATCACCCCTGACTCGCGCAGCTTGCGCACTCGTTCATGGGCCGCGCCCGCGGAGAGTCCGATGGCCTTGCCCAGGGCGGCGTACGCCTGGGTGGCGTCCTCCTGCAGCAGGTTCAGCAGCTTCCGGTCCACATCGTCCATGACGGTCTCTCCTAAACCAGCTTCATATAACGCCTAGTCTTGCCATATGGCATCCTGTCATACTCGGTTCTGGCAGGATGCTGTTCAGTGCTTGGAGCGCAGAACGACTGAAGGAGAACGGACATGGCCACCGGCCGCCCCGCGTTTTACGAAGTACTCGACGACAGGTTCCGTACGGAGAAGTGCGCCGCGGGTGATCTGCAACTGGAGACGCTCCACGTGGGCTCCCGCTGGGCGGAGGGGCCGCTGTACATACCGGCCTGGCGCCAGCTGATCTGGAGCGACATCCCCAATGACCGGATGCTGCGCTGGGATGAGGCGACCGGAGCGGTCAGCCTCTTCCGCTCGCCCGCGGGGCACTCCAACGGCAACACCCTGGACCGCGAGGGCCGTCTGATCACCTGCGAGCAGGGCAATCGCCGGGTCACCCGCACCGAGCACGACGGCTCGCTCACCGTGCTCGCCGACCGCTACCAGGGCAAGCGGCTCAACAGCCCGAACGACGCGGCCGTGAAGTCCGACGGCTCGATCTGGTTCTCGGACCCGGACTTCGGGATCACCAGCGACTACGAAGGCGTGCGCGGCGAGAGCGAGATCGGCGCCAACAACGTCTACCGCATCGATCCGGCCACGGGCGAAGTGCAGCTGGTCGCCGACTGCTTCGACGCGCCCAATGGCCTGGTTTTCTCGGCCGACGAGAGCGAGCTGTACGTGTCCGACACCCGGGCAGGCTTCATCCGGGTCTTCGACGTACACGAGGACGGCACCCTGTCCGACGGCAGGATCTTCGTCAAGGCCCGTGAGGGCGCCCGCTTCGACAACCTCCGCTTCGACGACCGGGGCCACCTCTGGGCCGCGGCCATGGACGACGGAGTGCACTGCTACGCCCCCGACGGAACCCTGCTCGGCCGCATCCTGGTGCCCAACAAGGTCTCCAACATCCGCTTCGGTGGCCAGAGGCGGAACCGCCTCTTCATCACGGCGAACGACACGCTCTACTCGCTGGTCATGGGGGTTGCGGCGGCACCGATGGTGGTTTGATCCCCAACCCCACCCCTTCCCTAAAGGATTGCCGTATGGAGCAGCGCGTATTGGGCAGGACGGGCCGCAAGGTGTCCGTTGTCGGACTCGGGACCTGGCAGCTGGGGGAGGGGTGGGGTGATGTGCGCGCGGAGGACGCCTTCGCCGTGCTGGACGCGTCGGTCGCCCAGGGCGTGACATTCTTCGACACGGCAGATGAGTACGGCGACGGTCGCAGCGAGCAGCTGATCGGCGGCTACCTGCAAGAACGCCCGGATGCCGGGGTGTTCGTGGCCACGAAGATGGGGCGTCGGTCGGAGCAGCTGCCGGCCAGCTACACGCTGGAGAACTTCCGCGCCTGGACCGACCGTTCCCGGGCCAACCTGGGCGTGGACACGCTGGACCTGGTGCAGCTCCACTGCCCGCCGACGCCGGTGTACTCCGCCGACGAGGTGTTCGACGGGCTGGACACGCTGGTCGCGGAGGAGCGGATCGCGGCGTTTGCGGTGAGCGTGAGGACATGCGAGGAGGCGCTGACGGCGATCGCCCGGCCGGGTACGGCGAGCGTGCAGATCGTCCTCAACCCCTTCCGGCTGCGGCCATTGGAGGAGGTGCTTCCGGCGGCCGCCGAGGCGGGGGTGGGGATCATCGCGCGGGTGCCGCTGGCGTCGGGGCTGCTGTCCGGCAAGTACACCAAGGACACGGTGTTCCAGCAGGACGACCACCGTGCCTACAACCGGTACGGCGAGGTCTTCGACCGGGGCGAGACGTTCTCGGGCGTCGACTTCGAGACCGGCGTCGAGGCGGCGGCGGAGTTCGCGGAGCTGGCACCCCAGGGCGCCACCTCGGCGCAGACCGCCCTGCGGTGGATCATCCAGCAGCCCGGCGTGACCACGGTGATCCCGGGCGCCCGCTCCCCGGAGCAGGCCCGTGCGAATGCAGCAGCCGCGGAGCTGCCACTGCTGTCGGGCGCGACGCTGGGGGCCGTGCGCGAGCTGTACGACCGGCGCATCCGGGGGCAGGTCCACCACCGCTGGTAGCCGAGACCGGCCGGGGTGAGGCCGATCATGAGGCCGTCGCTGCAGTGACACTTTGTGGTCGACGGCTGGCGGCCACGAGCAGGACACGTTTCCGGAGGAGTGGGAAGCCGGCCCGGCCTGCCGTTCGGCGCTTGATCGCCTTGATGTCCGTGACTCTGCCCTCGACGATGCCGGAGTTCCAGGGGGTGCTGAGGCCCTGGATCACGGCTGGGAGGTCGTTGCGGAGGTTCCGGGCGAAGCTGCGGAGGGAGGGGAGGGCGGCTTCGTCGGCCGTGGCGATCCAGGCGGGGAGCTGTTCACGATCGAGCCTGGTCGTGATCTTTGCGAAGTCGCGGATGTGTCCGGCGGAGTCGGCGAGTTCGGGGCAGTGGTCCAGGACGCGCCCCGCTCGCCAAGAGCGCGGTGGACGTCGCCATCCACGATCTGCTGGGACGGGCCGCCGGCGTGTCCCTGGGCGTGATGTGGGGCCAACGGCGCACGGGAAGAAGCGCTTGATCTCGCCGACTATGGTCGGCATCGCGAAGGTCGGGAACTCGACGCCCCGGCTGAGCTCGAAGCGGTCGATCGCCTTGATGAGGCCGATCGTGCCGACCTGGATGATGTCCTCCATCGGCTCGCTGCGTGAGCGGTCGCGTCGGAGCTGACGGTGCAACCTGCGCCGGTGCCGGAGCCCGCGTGGACGGCCGGCGGGTCGGGGCAGGATCCGCTGTGGCTGAACTTCGTCGAGGCGAAGGCTGGTTACGAGCTCCCCGCGCTTTTCCCTCGGTTGGTGCAGACGCCGAACTGGTCAGGCCATCCTGACCGGCTGCTGCTGCCTTCCGATCATGTCGCGGTGCTGCGCGGTTGGCACGAGCGGTACGACGCGGAGTTCTACTTCGGCGATTCATCACGGCTTGGAACTGGTCGTCGGCCGGCCTCCCCAAGAGCCGTTGGAGCGAGCCGAGGCCGCCGTGGAGCAGTACGCGTACTGTCCCGATCTTGGCGATGCGACAATCGTCGGCGACGGCCAGGCAGCGTCCACCACCTGGCGGTTCTGGTGGGACTGACCCATAGTGACAGCGAACACGCCTGGTGCCCCGGTGGGAGGAGCCCACCGGGGCACCGGCACGTCGGAGGGTCGTGGGCTGCGCGCGGTGCCCCAGGGCATCCCCTCACCGCCGACGCCCACATCAACTGCGAACCGTTGCGCGACGAGGACGATCCCGCCTTCGTCCGCATGACCGCCAAGGAGATCGGCGACGTCACCCTGCTAGCCCGGATTACCGACCACGACCAGGGCCTGGCCACGCCCGCGCTGTACGGCATCGCGGTCACCACCATCCTCTCCGCCACCGTGGACGAACCGGGCCGCTTCGCCCGCCGCATCACACACCTGCGCTCCTACCTGGGCGCGTACACCGGAGCGTTCCGCGCGGGCGACACCGTGCACGTCGCCGGGAAGCTCGTTCACCTCCACAACGGTGACCACGCTGATGCTTTGCGCGTGGCCCCTGTCGGCAAGCAGCGCGTCGGAGCCGCTCGTGTTCCAGGTCATGGCTCAGATCGCTTTCGCGGTACTGATACCTGCGCCTCTATTCCCCGAAGGCTGGCTCGGTGAGTTTGACCAGTGAGGGGTGTCGTGCGTGCCCTTCACGTCCCCAAACGGCCGGTCGCCACGGGCGAGTAACGGCGAATCACGGCGACAAACCAGGAGACACGCGGCAGCGCCCCCCGCAGCTCAGCAGGCACGCGCGATCTCCCGCAATGCGGCTTTCAAGCACTGATCCTGAGCTCAGTCCGGATTCAGGCACTGAAGTCTGCCTGCCTGTCTTTCTGTGTGGTCACCAGGATCGGTCTCGTAGTCGAAGCGGGCGGTCGGGTGTGAACCGAACCATCTTCGTTGCGGGGTCATCCAGTGGAGCGGAGAAACGCACTGGCCATAGGTGCTCAGGGCCGAGGTACCGGGTCAACTTCCGCACCGCCCTGGCCCGGTCAAGCGACACTATCTGCGCCGTGCCCTGGCAAGTCACAGCAAACACTTCGCTTGTCGCCAGCTCGCAGGTGTCGACGACCAGCGCCGCACGCGGGTCCTCGACAAGGATCTGCTCCATCCGGGAGTAGGAACCGGTCAGCCACCAGAAGGCACCCTCCTCCCAGATGAACCACACGGGCCGAACCTCAGGACCGTTGTTCGCTACCCTCGCAACCAGCGGTTGTGACAGAAACTCGTTCACGTCCACGGTAGAAACGTAGCTGTACAGCAGTGCCGTACCGCAACCCCAGCAGCCGTCCCCGTCCCCTACCGTCCCTCTGAGCCTCGAAGCGACGCGGGTATGACCCTCGCTGCCGATCTGACTGGAGCTACGGATCAGAAGTATCCGTGCCCTCCCCGTGCCCGTCCGGTCGGGAAAACAGGAGGGAACAGCGGTCGCTGACGGACAACGCTCATGAGAACGGCCCCTGACCAAGTTGGCTGGTCAGGGGCCCATTGAGATGCGGTGGGTGTGGGATTTGAACCCACGGTGACGTCGCCGCCACGACGGTTTTCAAGACCGTTGGTCGGAGTGGCTGGTCCATGGAGATTCCCCCATGTCCTCCTCCAGTTCCGTGATTGGTCGGTCCCCGACTGTCACCGCGATGAAGATGGTCGGCTTCTCCTCGTACTTCCAGCTGGCTGGGTCCTGTACGAGGGCGGCTACCTGATCGGTCGGAACGTCATCGCCGACGTAAGCTGCCGGCCACTCGGCTCCTCGGCGAACCTTGAGGAACCCGAGGCGTTGCCCGCGCACGATGAGTCGGGAGAAGACCGGGATGTATTCCTCCCATAGCTTCTCGTCCTCGCTCTGCGTACGGTCCGCCAGGATCTCCCAGAGGCAGGAACCCTCCCTGGCGTTCACATAGAGGAGGTACTCGTCGTCGGTCCACTCCGTACGGCCAATCTTCCGGCGCGCATCTGGCGAGGTCGTCCTCGTGGCGCCAGTGAGCCCGGCGCTTCTCTTGACACCAGCGCCTGACACCAACAGCAGCAAACACCGGCGGTTACGGCCGATCACCGACGACTGGCGAGGCCGGTGAAGCGGCTGCATCTCCTGGCCCAGCAGCGGTGTGTGACCGACCTGATAAGGATGAGGCCAGATCTCAAAGCCTGTGCCAGCGTGGGCGTCGTCATCGACCGATTGATGGCGCCCGCGCCAGCTTGAGGCAGTCATGTACGTCGGATGACCAGTACGGCGACGTCGTCGAGGTGGTCCACCGCGACCGCGGCGTCGAGGATGCGGTCGGCGGTCTCCTCGGCGTCCAGTCCGTCGTGGAGTGCCGCGCCGGCCAGGGTTCCGGCCCGTTCCAGTCCGGCTTCCAAGGTGAGGCCCGGTCCTTCGACCAAGCCGTCGGTGACCATGACCAGCGCGCTGTCCTCGTCCAGGGTGAAGGTCTCCTCGCGGTACTCGGTACCGGGCACGACTCCCAGGACCGGCCCGCCCGGCAGCTCGCGGATGCTGTGGCTGCCGTCCTTGCGCGCGTACAGCAGCGGCACGTGGCCGGCGCTTGCGCCGGTGACCTGTCCGTCGCGCGGGTCGAGATGCAGCATGGTGCAGCTGGCGAATCGATCCGCGCCCATCGAGACGAGCAAATCGTTGATGCGCGTCAGCACGGTCGCGGGATCCGGCTCGTGGGCGGCGATCGCACGTATGGAGGCGCGTACCTGTCCCATGGCTGCGGCAGCGTCCACGTCATGCCCCTGGGCGTCGCCGATCTCCATTGCGACCGTGCCGTCGGGCATGGCGAAGGCGTCGTACCAGTCTCCGCCGATGTCCAGCCCGTCCCGGCTCGGTCGGTAGCGGGCGGCGACCTCCAGGCCCGCGAGGTGCTCGGGCAGCCTGGGGAGCATGGTCTGCTGCAGCGCCGTGGCCAGCTCGACTCGTGCCTGCTGCAACCTGATGCGCCTCAGTGCCTGGCCTGCCAGGTCGGCCAGCGTACCCACGAGGGTCCGCTCGTCCAAGGACGGCCGGTGTCCGCTGCCGTAGAACACCAGCCATCCCCCGAGCGGCTGATTGCCAGGCTCGATGAGGGGCATGACCGAGACGGCGTAGTCGGAGCCGAGCCGGGCGAGCCACGGAAATTCAACCCCGTGCGGCCAACGGCGGATGTAATCCTCCCGGCCGAGGATGAAGTAAGACTTGCCGGTGCGGATCGCTTCAGGCAGCGCGCTCGGATAGTCCAGCGACATGCCGTGCAGGACGTCGACCTCCCACACGGCTATCCCGGCATCGGTGGAGACACGCAGGCGGCCGTCGTCGACGAGCGCGAGCAGGGCGCCGCCGGCGCCGAAGGTTGCGGCGAGCCGGGTCAGGACAACCTGCTGCATTTCCTGCTCCGTGGCTGCAGTGATCAAGGCGGAGGAGAAGTCGGCGATGTCTTTGGCACGCTGTCGCTCGGCAGTAAGCGCCGCCTGCGCCTTCTCCCTTCGTTTCTCCTGCTTGGTGTCGTCGCGGACCACCCCGAAGATCCGCTCGGGGCCGCCATAGCCCAACTGGATCCGCCGGGTGTAAGCGGCCAGTTGGTGCCAGCCATCGTGCTGGGTGAGGTACCGCAGCCTCACCCAGGGGGACTGGGGGGAGGCCGAGCGCACCAGCTGCCGGAAGGCCTCCCGGTCGTCAGGGTGCACTGCCGACATCACCCTGGACAGTGACGCAGTGGGATCCGGGAAGAGCGCGGACACGGCGGGTGCGCCACCGAGCCACTCCAACTGTTCCTCATGGGGCGAATACATCCACAGCCCGAGGTCGGCGGCCGTGGTGGCCAGCCGGAACGGGATCAACAGGCTGGCCAGGTCGTTCCCCGCATCCAGGGCGTGCACCCAGACCAGCCGCTCGTCACTTGCGGGATCCTTCACTTGCCGCGCCTCGATCAAGCAGGCAACGGGTGCTGCGCCTCGCCCGGGGAAGTCCAGCACCCGCATCGCGACCGTCTTCGTCCTGGCGGCGTGGGCCACGAGGCTCTCGGCCGACATCCGCTGGCTTGCGGGCCACAGATCACCGAAGTCACGTCCCAGGCACTGCTCCGCCGACCTGCCCAGCGCGGTGGCCATCGCAGCGTTGAGGCAGCCGATGGCACCGTCCAGCGTCAGAAGAGCCGCCGGGGCAGCCCCTCGAAGGAGTTCGTCCGAGGCGTCCATCTGAGACTCCCTGGCAAGTACCAAAACAGCCTCTTCAGCCATTTTCGCGCATTTTGCCGCGATGTCTCGGCCAAGGGTGCGTTTGGCCGTTACGTTGAGTGACGACGGCAGGGACTCGCTGGAAACGGTGGACGGCTGGCCGTGAAGAGGTCTCGGTGGAACGCGGTGCGGTACAGCAGCGAAGTACAGCGACCCCAGCAACCGGCGGCGCCCAGCATCGGCCCTCATGGTCTTCCCGGAAGCCTGTACGACCTTCAATGGCCGATCTCTTTAGAGCTACGGATCAGAAGGTGCCCGTGCCCCTGCCGTGCCCGTTCGACCGGTAACTGACGGGGAACCACGGTGATTGACGGACAACGCACATGAGAACGGCCCCGACCGATTTGCCTGGTCAGGGGCCGTTCATCTGCGGTGGGTGTGGGATTTGAACCCACGGTGACATCGCTGCCACGACGGTTTTCAAGACCGTTCGTAGCTTGACTCGGCCTTCAAGACTCCACCGACCGCGCGGCAATGCTCGCCAGCGTGCCCCGCGACGCGTTCGACCTGACCTGTCATCGCGGGGCTTTGAATCGGCCACTGAGACTCTGTTCTGGCCGTGTGCTGGCATGCTGGGGAAGAGGCGTGAGCTACTCATCAGTGAATCGCCCCGGCTCGAATGGAGACTCGATTTCGTGAAAGGATCGAGTCATGGCACGACCTTCCCGTTACCCGCTTGAGCTCCGCCGTCGTGCG
>NZ_JBEOXF010000016.1:0-1037 GCF_040296405.1 Streptomyces sp. NPDC002133
CCGGCAAGGCCGCACTGCTCCCGCTGAACGTGGAGGCGTTCGGCAAGGACCTCGGCGTGACCAAGGACGAGGTGCGGCTGTATCTCGCCCTGCGCCGAACCGGACACCCCGCAGGGCGGGCAGGGTCCGCTGTACGGCCGCCCGGACTCCGGCCCCGCGACCGGCCCGGCCGGCACGCCCGAGCTCCGCAGGACGACCCGCGCGGACATCATCAACCGGGCCAAGCGCTGGCTGGACGCCGAGGTGCCGTACTCCATGGACGCCTACTGGTCGGACGGTTACCGGCAGGACTGCTCGGGCTATGTCTCGATGGCCTGGAACCTGACGGGCAACGAGTGGACCGGAAGCCTGGCGCAGTACGGGGTGCGGACGGACCGCAAGGATCTGCAGCCCGGTGACATCCTGCTGTTCCACAATCCCGACGATCCGGGCAAGGGCTCCCACGTCACCATCTTCGGCGGCTGGACCGACTACACGCGCACCTACTACGTGGCCTACGAACAGGCGAGGCCGCACACCCGTAAGCAGGCCACGCCGATGGCGTACTGGGACAACTCCGACTTCTACGTGGCGTACCGCTACAAAGGGCTCATCGGCACGGACGTGACGTCGGACGGGTCGACCACCATGCCCCCGGCGTTCCCCGGGCCCTGGTACTTCGGTCCGGGCGCGAACAACACGTACATCACCCAGCTCGGGAGGTTGCTCGTGGAGCGGGGCGCGAAGAGTTACTACGGCGAGAGCCCGGGGCCGCTCTGGAGCGAGGCGGACCGGCGGGCGACCCAGGCGTTCCAGCGCGCGCAGGGCTGGGAGGGGGAGGAGGCGGACGGTCTGCCCGACCGGCGCACCTGGCGCCTTCTGACGAACGGCACGGGCCGGGACATCCCGGGCGCGGAGGCACCGGCACAGGCAGGGCCGCAGGTGGCGGCGGAGACGCAGGCGCAGACGCCGACACAGGCGCAGACAGAGGAGCAGCCGCAGGTGGAGGCACAGCCCCGGCCGCAGGTGGCGGCGCAGTCCCAGCCGCAGACGGAGGA